>NZ_JBBARU010000043.1:0-3601 GCF_040399605.1 Rhodovarius sp.
CCGGCGGGAGCGAGACACAGAACGGCGATGGTGTTCGCTATGGATGTTGAATCCGTCCAGGTAAAAGGCCGGTTTCAGCGTGGTCGGCATTTGCCCCGGTTCGAACCCCACTTGCCCAAAATCCGTACTTCGAGAGCGAACACTTTGGTACGGAAATTCTCCAGCATCTGGTGTTTCTCTGCGGTCAGACTGCGGTCACACCCCCCTGGCGAAAACCCTGTAATTTCAGTCCACAGCAGCCTAATCATGGGCCATTTCAGAAGGCACTAGCCATTTCGCCAGATTGACGAGACCGTCCAAAAATTTTGTACAAAAAGGGAATTTGCGGACTACCTAACTTTGTGATCGCCAGGTTGCTGCTGTTCGCGGGCGACTTTCGTTCGGTCGGGTTGACACCGCACGAACGGGGGTTCTTTTCGCCATGGGCACGACACTGTCGAAATCTGAGAACGCCGCACCCGCCCCTCGCACTGCCGAGGGTAGCAAGAGCAATTGGCTGCTGGTGCTGGCAGCCACGGCGGTGGCCGCGCTGCTGAGCGGCTTTTACGGCATCACTGAATATGCCTCCGGCACGGGTGAGGTTGTGGCGCGCACTGAACGGAGCGCCGACCGCTTTGATGCCACCTTCCGTGAGTTGGTGACCGCCCGCTACCGCACCCTCGGCCTCGCCGCCGATACGATGCTGCAGAGTCGTGTCACGGTGGAAGCCTTTGCCAATGGCGACCGCGACGCGCTGAGCGCCATTATCGAGCCCTTCTTCCAGACCCTGCAGCGCGACCATAATATTGGGCAGTTGAACTTCTGGACCGCGCCCGCAGTCGTATTTTACCGCGCCGGCCGCCCGAATGAGTACGGCATGGACCTGTCGCGCTTCCGCCGTTCTATTGTGGCGGCGAATGAGCGCCGCCAGCGCATCATGGCCGTCGAAACCGGGCAAGGCGGCGAGGTAGCACTGCGCGCCATTGTTCCAGTGACCCATCATGAGCGTTTCGTTGGCGTGCTGGCCTTCGGCAGCGATTTTAACATCCCGCTCGAACGTGCCCGCGCGCTTTCTGGGATGAATTGGGCCTATAGCATCACCAAGGAGATTTCCGACCGTACCGAGCGCCAGCCGCTGCCGGCCAATGATGTCACGCTGGGCGACGATATCTATATCAGGTATTCGGACCCGGAGACGGCGCGCATGATGCGCCAGATCCGCTTCAACCCCCGTTCCACCGAAAGCCAGCTTCTCTCCCAAGCGGGACGCACGGTATTGGTGAAGACTTTCTTTGTGACTAATTTTTCCGGCGCACCCAGCATCACAATCGCCACCTCGCTGGATGTGACCGAGCAGTTTGCCGCCATCCTGCGGGGGGTGCTGATCAAGTGCGGTGTGCTGTTTGTGGTGGTGGCCTTGGTGGGCAGCATTGTCGCGATCAGTTTCCGCAAATCCGGGGCCAGCTTTGTCGGCGCGCTGGGGCGGCAGCGGCGCGAATTGGCCGAGCGCACGGCCATGGCCGAGGCGGCGATGGCCAAGCTGAAACAGGTCGATCTGATCAAGCGCGGCTTCTTCAACAACCTCGTGACCGCCATTGCCGAGCCATTGCAGGCGGTGAGCGGCCATTTGGCGGCGCTGGCGCCCAAGGCCAATGACGCGGGCGACAAGGCTCTGGTGGAAGCGCTGGCCTTCCCGCAGGCGGAAATGGCGCGGCTGAGCCGGCTGGTCGAGGATTTCCATCAGGTGGAATTGTTCCGCCAGGGCCTGGTCAAGACCGAGGCGCCGCTCGCGGCATTGGCCGAGTTGGTCTCTCGCAGCATTGATGAGGATCTCGCAGCCTATCGCCGGCTGCCCAACCTGGCCATTGCCATGGCCGTGCCGGCGGGTTTGCCCCGCGCGCGGGTGGATGGTGACCTGCTGCGCCGGGCGATTGGCAGCCTGGTGGGCTTTGCCGCCCAGCGCTCGGGCCAGGGCGAGGTGCGCTTCAGCGCCGAGCAGGATGCCCAGGCCTGGCTGGTGCTGCGCATCACCGGCACGGCCTTCTCCGGCCCGGCCGCGCCGAGCGAGATGCTGCTCGATGAGGCGGGCCAGTTCCTCGCGCAGCTCGCCGAGGACAGCGATGTGGCCGCGCGGGCCAATGCGCTGATTGGCGTGGTGCTGGCGCGGATGATCGTGGAGTTCTACGGCGGCACGCTGGGCGTGGCTGGGCCGGAAGCGCCGGGCTTTGTCATTCGCCTGCCGGCAGCGGGCTGAGGGCGCGGCGATGATGCAACTCTATGGGCGCCTTGGCATTGCCATTGCGGCGCTGGGCATTTTGGCCCTGTTGGGCAAAGTCTTTACCGCGCCGCTGGCTTTTGTCTTTGACCTCTCCGAGGCGAGCCTGGCGCAGCTGATCCTCGCTGCGCTGTGGTTTTCCCTCACGCTATTGCTGGCACGGGTGATCCGCAATGAGGTGATCCATGGCTGGATCGAGCGGCGCTCGGGCCAGCAGGTGCCGCCCTTGATCGGCAGCCTAGCAACCGGGCTCATCATGTTCCTGGGTTTATGCGCCATCATGTCCTTGGTGTTCGAGCGCGATATCACCGCGCTGGTCGCCACCGGCGGTGCCTCGCTGATGATTCTGGGCATTGCGCTGCGCGATATCCTATTGGCGCTGTTCACCGGCATCGTGCTGAATGTGGAGAAGCCCTTCCGCGTGGGCGATATGGTGCAGATCAATGATCGGCAGCAGGGCAGGATAGAGCGCATCACCTGGCGCACCACGGTGCTGCTGACGGGGAATAATGAGACGATCTATATCCCCAACCTGCTGCTCTCCAACGCCATCATCCTGAACATGGCGCAGCCCGATAAGCGCTCCAGGCGAAGCCTTGAGGTGAGAATCCGCTACGATACCTCGGTCGATAGTGCCGAGCGCGTGCTCTATGCCGCAACGCTGGGTGCGGCGGGGGTGGTGCATGTGGCGCCACCCACGGTGTTTGCCCGCAAACTTGAAGCCGATTGCGTGCTCTATGAGGTGGCCTTCACCATCTCCAACTACGCCGATGGCAAGAAGGCGGAACACGCGGTGCTGAAGAATATTCTGCAATGCATGCGCGATGCCGATATGACCACGCAGGGTCAGGTGAAGATCGCCAATCGCGCGCTTGATACCTTCCATCTGGTGCAGCAGGTGCGACTGTTCCGCGGGTTGCCGGAGGATTTGTGCAAGCGCATCGCCGGCCTTTTGGTGGAGCGGCACATTCCCGCAGGCGCCCCCATCGTGGTCGCTGGGGAGCGGCGCAATGCCATGTTCATCATCGGCGAAGGCATGGCCAAGCGCACCGGTACCGACCGTGCCGGCGCCTCCGTGGTGTCTCAACGCTTCATGGCGACCGAGGCCTTTGGCCGCAAGGCGCTTTTCGCCTGCCAGAGCCACAGCGCGACAGTTGTGGCCGAGACGGCGGTGCTGGCCTATGAGTTCGAGCGCCGCGCGCTGGCCCGATTACTGGCCGAGACCCCGGAACTGCTCGAGACATTTGCTATGGCCCTGGCGCAATTGCATTATCGGGAGACGCATCCAGGCCGCGCCGAGGATGATCTGCCGGCAGCCGCGATTGCGCGCTTGGTCCATCTGCATCG
>NZ_JBBARU010000043.1:3701-31726 GCF_040399605.1 Rhodovarius sp.
TTACGGCGGGCAATTGGCCTTGTCGCATTCAGCAGCCTAACGGCTGGGCGGGCGCCGCGCAGAACTCATACCCAATCCCTGAAGCCTAGCAGGAAGCAGCACAGGCTAGCGATGCTAAGGCTGAGGCCAGCAGCACCGCCAAAGCCAGCGACGAGCTATCCGAGGACGTCCTGGAGGCGCTGGCAGGAGGTGCTGGGCCGCCGGGTCTCTACGTGCGAGATTTTACTAGTGTAGATTCTAGTACTAGAGGTGTTAGTAGTAATATGAGCGGGGGAGGGTTTAGTTTCACAAGCAGTATAAATCCTCCGGTTATGCCCATGAAAATTCCAAAACCGCCCTGATCGCCAACCCTTTCAGATAATATCCACTCCAGCAGATCCCAAAGGTCAGACGATACCAGAGAACGAAGCAGCCGCCTCCACCGCTGAAGCGCAACAGGGGGTGGCCAAGGCCAGCGGCACCAAGGCTGAAGCCGCACCCCACAAATAGGCTGTTTCTGGCTGGTGTTCGGTCCCAGGATTGGGTGGCCGGCTGGAACGCCCAGCTAGGCCTGCGCCCGCGCCGCTGCAGCGGCCGATATCAAAACCCGCCATCCCTTGGCCTGACGCACGATTTTTCCGATAGGTTTTCGGTCAGCCTGGACCGGGCTGAAAAACCTCATCCATAAACAAACTCCTCGCCGTCAAGGTCGATCAACGGGAACTCATCCTTCTCCGCCCAGTAATCCTGGGTGTGCTGCCATCCCCGCTTATCGCCACGCTTCGGTAGCAGGTGGATGCCGCGCATGAGATAACCCGGATTGAAGCTCTCCTCGTCTATCCAGGGCAGAAGCGGCATGTTGTGGTCTTCTTGCCGCAGCTGCACCTCCACCCGCCTGGCGCCCTTGGCGTCCATCTGCCGCAGCAGCCGGCAGACGAAATCCCCCACCAAATCGGCCCGCAATGTCCAGCTTGCGCGGAAATAGCCGAATACCCAGGCCATATTGGGGATGGAGGTGAACATCATGCCGCGATAGGTCACGGTCTCGTGGAAATTGAGCGGTTCGCCATTGATGCTGAAGGCGATGTCGCCGAGCACGTTCAGATGGAAGCCGGTCGCAGTGACCACGATATCGGCATCCAGATGTTGGCCGGATTTCAGCGTGATGCCGGTCTCATCGAAGGTCTCGATCGCATCGGTGACGACCGAGGCCTTGCCGGCCGCAATGCCCTTGAACAGATCGGCATCGGGCACGAAGGCGATACGCTGCCGCCAGGGCCGGTAGCTCGGCGTGAAATGCGCCTCGACCGTCTCCGCCGGGATATGCGCGCCCACCAGGCCGAGCAGCTCCTGCTTTACCTTCTCCGGCTCCTCGAAGCTGCGCTTCGTGAACACCGATTGCTCGAACAGGATTTTCCGCCGCACGATCTCATGGATCCAGCTTTCATCCACTTGCAGCTTGCGCAGCTCATCGGCGATTTCGATGGCGTTGCGCCCGGTGCGGAAGAAGGTCGGTGTCCGCTGCAGCATGGTCACATGTGCTGCCGTGTCGCACATGTTCGGGACCACCGTCGCGGCCGTCGCGCCCGAGCCGATGACCACAACGCGCTTGCCGGCATAGTCCAGATCTTCAGGCCAGGTCTGCGGATGCACGATCCGGCCCTGGAAGCGGCTCATCCCCGGCCATTGCGGCGTATAGCCCTCCTCGTGCCGGTAATAGCCCTGGCACATCCACAGGAAATTCGCGGTGAAGCGCACCACCTCGCCGGTATCGCCGACCCGGGCCTCGATGCTCCACAGGTTCTCCGCGCTCGACCAGGCCGCGGTGGCGATCCGGTGGTGGTAGCGGATATGCGGCTCGATCCCGTTCTCCTCGATCACCTCGCCCATATATTTGCGGATTTCCTCGGCGGTCGCGATCGGCGCTCCGGTCCAGGGCTTGAAGCGATAACCGAACGTATAGAGGTCGCTGTCCGAGCGGATGCCGGGATATTTATGCGTCCACCAAGTCCCGCCGAAACTGTCCTGCGCTTCGAGGATGACGAAGCTTTTTCCCGGGCATTGCTGCTGCAGGTGATAGGCGCCGCCGATGCCGGAAATCCCGGCACCGACGATCAGCACGTCGAAATGCTCGGCCTTCGCGTTCGCGGCAGGAGAGTGCAGGATGGCGGTGTCGGGCATGGTTTGCGCTTCTTCGGCTGGGGACGTTGGCTCCACTATAGCCCTGTCGGGCTCAGGCCGCGATCACCCTTTCCCGCGGCAATCCCCGGCCAATTCCTGCCGCACTATCGCCGCCCCCGCCGCCATGGCGGATAATTTGCCGAAGGCGCGCGCCCGGGGCAGGTATTTCATGCCGCAATCGGGCGCAATCACCAGGCGTTCGGCCGCCACGTGCCGCAGGCCGGCGCGGATGCGTGCGGCCACGGTCTGGGGGCTCTCCACCTCGGCCGAGCCCAGATCCAGCACACCGAGCATGATAGTCTTATTCGACAGATCAGCGAGGATGCCCAGATCCAGCTTGGGCTGCGCCGCCTCGATGGAGATTTGTTCGGCCGCGCTATCGGCCAGTTGCGAGAGGAAGGAATAGCCCGAGGGCTTATCCGCCACCATCGCGGCGTAGCCAAAGCACAAATGCACCACGGTTGGCCCCGGCACGCCTTCGAGCGCCCGGTTCAGCGCCTTCACGCCGAACTGCATCGCCTGTTCCGGCCGCGCCTGCAGCCAGGGTTCGTCGAATTGGATGATATCGGCGCCAGCGGCCTTGAGGTCCCGCGCCTCCTCCGCCACAGCCTCGGCATAGGCCATGGCGACGGCTTCCGGGTCGCCATAATACTCGTCATGTGCCTGCATCGACAGGGTGAAGGGCCCGGGCAGGGTGATCTTGATCTGCCGGTCGGTATTGGCGCGGAGGAATTCCACGTCGCGCACCTCCACCGCGTGGCGGCGGCGGATCGGGCCCGTGATGCGCGGCACCGGCGTGGGTTTGCCCGCCCGGCCCACGACGATGGCAGGGTTGTCCACATCCACGCCATCCAGGGCGAGGGCAAAGCGGTTGGAGTAGCTCTCACGCCGCATTTCGCCATCG
Source organism: Rhodovarius sp. (assembly GCF_040399605.1). Classification (NCBI taxonomy): domain Bacteria; kingdom Pseudomonadati; phylum Pseudomonadota; class Alphaproteobacteria; order Acetobacterales; family Roseomonadaceae; genus Rhodovarius; species Rhodovarius sp. The sequence continues at coordinate 6,766 of NZ_JBBARU010000043.1, forward strand.
GTGATGATGTCGATGCCCGCCCGCTCCATATCGCGGATCGCGATCAGGGTGGCGTCATCCTGCGCCTGTTCGAGAGCATCCTCAGCCGCCCGCCAAATGGCCTTCAGCCGCACCCGGGGCACGACATTATTGCCCACCAGAATGGCGCGATCCACCAGCCAATCCGGTTGCGGATAGCTGCCCACGACGGTGGTGGGCAGAAGGGTTTTGGTCATGGCGTGGTGCTCTCCGGCAATATGGATGGACGATGGCCGAGGCATCCCCGCGCGGCAAGCCGGGGGCATTGCAGCCACTGCCTTGCCTTGCAAGATTGGGGGCGACGCCGTGTGCGGGCTTTTGTAGCCTGCCCTCCCACCGCGCCCGAAGGAGAATGACCGTGCAGGATCTGGATATCGACTCGACGACCAAGGCGGTGCTCGAGCAGATGGCGCTGACCACCGATCCGCGCCTGCGTGAGATCATGGAAGCTGCCGTTCGCCATGTGCATGATTTTGCCCGCGAGGTGAAACTCACCCCCGAGGAATGGCTCAAGGGCATCGGCTTTCTCACCGCGGTGGGGCAGATGTGCACGCCTTACCGGCAGGAATTCATCCTGCTGTCGGATGTGCTGGGGCTCTCCCGGCTGGTCAATCTGATGCATGACAGCCAAGGCCGCGACGAGGCGGCAACCGAGACCAGCCTGCTCGGCCCCTTCTTCCGCGAGAAGGCACCGGAGATTGCGCTCGGCGGCAGCATCATCAGCGCGATGAAAGGCGAGGAGATCGTGATCTTCGGCCAGGTCACCGACCCTGCGGGCCATGGCGTGGCGGGTGCCGAGATCGATGTCTGGCAGACCGATGCCGAAGGGCAATATGATTTGCAGGCCAATGATCCTTCGGTGATGGATATGCGCGGCCGGCTGCGCTGCGATGCCGAGGGCCGCTTCCATTTCCGCACCGAAAAGCCGGTGGGCTATTCCATCCCGATGGATGGCCCGGTGGGCGCGCTGGTGCGCCAGCAAAGCCGGCATGGCTTCCGCCCGGCGCATATCCATGTGCTGGTGGCGGCACCGGGGCATCGTGAATTGATCACCGCGCTGTATTTCGGCGATGACCCGCATATCGACAGTGACACGGTGTTTGGCGTCTCGGCCTCGCTGGTGATCACCCAGAGCGCCGGGCTGGAGGGCAATCCGCTACCGAACCTGCCGGGCATTCGCTATGACTTCACCCTCTCCCCCGCCAGCGATGGCGCGGGTGGTCGGGTGGGTTCAGACCCCTCAAAGCTCATGCCGACCGGCTGAGGCCGCTTTACCCGCCGCACCACGCCTTATTGGGAGAAAACAACCATGCTCATCCGTCGCCGCCTTGCGGCAGCCGCCGCCGCTCTCGTCCTTGCCAGCCCGGCATGGGCGCAGGAGGCCTTTCCCAGCCGGTCGCTGCAATTCGTGCTGCCCTATCCGCCCGGCAATGCGATCGACTTGCTGGTGCGGGCCCTGGCGGCCGAGATGTCACCCTTGCTGCGGCAATCGGTGGTGGTGATCAACCGCGATGGTGCGGCGGGTGCGGTGGGTTCGGTCTCGGTCGCCCGGGCGGCGGCGGATGGCTATACGGTGCTGTTTGTGCCCGCCCTCGTCGCCTCCGTGCTGCCGGTGACGCAGGCGAGCAGCGGGCTGCGGGTGGACAGCTTCCGCCCGGTTTGCCAGGTCTTCAACAATTCCATGGCTTTGGTGGTGAAGCCGGATAGCCCGATCCGCAGCCTGGCGGATTTGCAGGCGGCGGCGCGGGCCCAGCCGGGGCGGCTGACCTATGGCACGCTCGGCGTCACCTCCATCCCGCATCTGGCCATGGAGCAATGGGCTGGTGCTGCGGGGGTCGAGTTCACCCATGTGCCCTTCCGCGCCGATGCGGCGGTGATGACCGAGGTGATCACCGGGCGCCTTGATGTCGGCTCCATCGTGCTGGGCTCGGCGGCAGGGCGAAATGATGTCCGCATCCTCGCCGTGTTCGACAGTGAGCGGCACCCTGATTTTCCGGATTCGGCCACCGCCGTCGAACAGGGCTTCAATGTGCTGCCGGCCAGCTTTGGCGGGCTTTTCGTGCCCGCCGGCACGCCGGAGGAGCGGATTGCGGCGCTGGAGACGGCCTGCACCACGGCGGCCGGCACCGCCGCCTATCGCGCGGCCGCCCGAACGGGCAGCCAGCCGGCCAATTTCTTTCTTGATCGGGCGGCTTTCACCCGGCGGCTGCAATCCGATGTGGAGACCAAGGCGGCGCAGCTGCGCCGCCTGACCTTGAACTGAGGCCAGCCTCAGGCGAGGCGCGCGCCCGCCTGAGTCCAGAACGCCGCCGCGGCGGGGTGCCAGGGCACGCCGGCGGCGGCAGTTTTCTGCACATCGAGGGTGAAGCCCCGCGCCTCGGCATGCACCCGCGCCCAATCCTCGCGGTTTTGCCACAGCACATTCAGCACCTGGGTCACCAGCGCTGCGGGCGCATCCTCACGCATTGCCAGAATATTGGCGACGCTGAGCTGGCGGTTCGGCGCCGTCTGGCCGGGATAGGTGCCAGCGGGGATCACCTCGGGGAAATAGACCGGGCCATTGGTGGCGACGATGCGCTCGGCATATTGGTCATGATCGACCAGCACCATTGTCGTGCCGGGTGTTGCGGCCAGGTCGGTGATCGCACTGGTCGGCACGCCGGAGACGAAGAAATACGCGTCGATCTTGCCATCGCGGATTGCCGCCGTGCTCTCGGCCGGGGAGAGTCGCTCACGGCCACGGAAATCACTGGCCAGGTTGAGGCCGGCGGCCTCCAACAGCCGGGCTGCGAAAAGCTCGGTCGCCGATTGCGGCGCGCCGGTGGAGATGCGCTTGCCCTTGAGGTCCTGGATGGAGCGGATATTGCGATCCGCCGTAGTCACCACCTGCATGCGGTTGGTGTAGAGCACGGCAATGGCGCGGGTGGGGACGACCCGGCCGCGGAACTGGCCGGCGCCGCGCACGCTATCCACCGCCGCATCAACCTGGCCGAAGACGATCTGCGCCCGGCCGGCGCCCAGCAGCTGGAAATTGGCGGTGGAGCCGGCGGTCACCTCGGCGGTGGCGGAGGTGCCGGGAATGCCGCGGGTGAGGTAATTCGCCAGCGCGCCACCCAGCGGGTAATACACGCCGCCGGTGGTGCCGGTGGCGATTGCCATCTGGTTGGTCTGGGCGCGGGCGGCGGGTGCGGCAAGCAGCGGCAGGGCCATGGCGGCGCGGCGGGTCAGTGTGGACATCGGCATTTTCTCCCGGGTTGTGGCGTTGGGTGAGAGATAGCCATGCGCGCAGGCGGCGGAAAGCCCCCAATTGGCGGAGCCATTGTTGATGTCGGTCAAGGCGCGCCACGCGATGGCGGGGCAGGCTTGGCCGATCACACGCCAGGAGGCTCCGATGCCGGACATCAACAACCCCACCGCCGCTAGGCTGATGACCCGCAGCGTCGTCAGTATCCTGGCCGAAACCCCGGTGCATGACATCGCGCTGCTGCTGGCGGAGCGGTCAATCTCCGCCGTGCCGGTGGTGGATAGCCAGGGCCAGGTGCTGGGCATGGTCACCGAGGCTGATCTGGTGCGCCGTCTGGCCGGGCTGGCCGATACCAAGCCCGGCTGGCTGGCCCGCATCTTCGCCGACCCGGCGGGCCGGGCTGAGCGCTATGCCCGCACCCATGGCGCCGTGGCGCGTGACATCATGACCGAGGCTGTGGTGAGCGTGGCGGAAACCGCAACCGCCGCCGACATCGCCCATCTGATGGAGGAGCGGCAAATCCGCCGGGTTCTGGTGCTTGATGAGGGGCGGCTGGTCGGGCTGGTCAGCCGCGCCGACCTGTTGCGCGCCCTCACCATGCCTGAGGCGGAGGCGCCCCCGGCAGGGGATGATGTGATCCGCGAGGCGGTGGTCGAGGCGCTGCGGGGGGAGACTTGGTCGAGCGGCTATTACTCCTCCGTGGCGGTGACGCGCGGCGTGGTCAGTTTTGAGGGCTTTTGCCAGGTGCCGGGCTCGCGGCGCGGCATGCATGTGCTGGCGCTGGGGGTGCCGGGGGTGCGCGGCGTGGTGGACAATACGGTGCCCATGCCCATGGCCTATGTGGCGGGGATTTGAGGGCGGGTACTACCGCGCCCGCACCGTCAACAGCACCACAAAACCCAGGGCCATGAGTCCCACCACCACCGCCATGCCCGCCTGCTGGCTGGCGAAGGCGGCGGTGGCGATGGCCAGCAGTGCCGGGCCGATAAAGCCCGTCACCCGGCCGGAGAGCGCGAAGAGGCCAAACCAGGCGCCCACCTCGCCCGGTGGCGCCAGCCGCGCCATCAAGGTTCGGCTGGCCGCCTGGGCGGGGCCGAAGAACAGGCCCAGGCCACCGCCCAGCACCCAGAACATCGTCTTGCCTTCCACCAGCAGCAACCCCAGGCCGATGAGGATGATGCAACCCAGCGAGAGCAGCACGGTGCGCCGCGAACCCAGCCCATCCTCCAACATGCCCCCCAGCAGCGCACCCAGCCCCGCGGTGATGTTGAGCAGGATGCCAAAGAGCAGGATTTCGGAAAAACCCATGCCGAAGCGGCCCGCCGCATAAATGGCGCCAAAGGCGAAGAGGGTATTCAGCCCATCGGTGTAGAACAGGCGGGCCAGCAGGAAGCGCGCCAGCACCGGCTCGCGCGGCAGGCTGCGCAGCAGGCGGGCAATCTCGCTCAGCCCGGTGCTGATGGCCTGACGGATGGGCGGGCGCTGCACCGGGTCGCGCACCGCGATCAGCACCGGCCAGCAGAATATCATCATCCAGGCACCGACAAGAAGGGCTGTGGCGCGGATATGCTCCCCCGCCTCGCGGTTCAGGCCGAAGAGCGCGGGGTCGGGCTGCACCAGCAGCACGAGGCAGAGTGCAAGGCAGACGAGCCCCCCGCCATAGCCCATGGCCCAGCCTATGCCGGAGACGCGGCCCATCGCCTCGGGCCGGGCCACACCGGGGAGCATGGCATTGTAGAACACCGTGCCGAGTTCAAAGCCGATCGAGGCGATGCCCACCAGCAGCAGCGCCGTCACGGCATAACCAGGTTCGGGCCGGATGAACCAGATCATCGCCGTGGCCAGGGCCGTCAATAAGGTCAATACCAGCAGCATGCCGCGGCGGCGGCCGCCAGCATCGGCCACGGCACCCAGCACCGGCGAGAGCAGCCCGACGGTCAGCCCCACCAGCGCCTGCATCCAGGCCCACATCGCCTGCCCCTCCACCGGGCTGGCCGCCACGGAGGCGGTGAAATAGGTGGCGATGACGAAGGTGGAGATGACGGTGGGGAAGGCCGAATTGGCGATGTCATAGCTCGCCCAGGCCCATTCCTTCGCGTTCATGCTGGTATCCCTGTTCTGTGCTGGAGGCTTGTATTAGGACATCATCCTACAGCGCATGGCGACTGGGCTAGCCGGCCAGGCACCACCCGCCCTCAGGCGGCATTGGCCCCCTTGATGGCGGCGACGACAGCGGCGGTGACCGCGGCCGTATTGGCGCTGCCGCCCACATCGGCTGTGAGAATACCGGCGGCGCAGACTTGCTCCACCGCGGTGATCAGCGCCGCAGCAGCCACCGCCTCGCCCAGATGTTCCAGCATCATCGCCGCCGTCCAGAAAGTGGCGACGGGATTGGCAACGCCCTTGCCGGCAATATCGAAGGCCGAGCCATGGATGGGTTCGAACATCGAGGGGAAGCGCCGCGAGGGGTCGAGATTGGCGGTGGGTGCGACGCCAAGCGAGCCCGCCACCGCCCCGGCCAGATCCGACAGAATATCGGCATGGAGGTTGGTGGCGACGACGGTGTCGATGCTCTGGGGCCGGCGGACCATGCGCGCGGCCATGGCATCCACCAACTCCTTCTCCCAGGTCACGGTGGGGAATTCGGCGGCAACCTCGGCGGCGATTTCGTCCCAAAACACCATACCATGCTTCTGGGCGTTGGATTTGGTGACGACGGTGAGCAATTTGCGCGGGCGTTTTGCCGCGATGGCAAAGGCGGTGCGCATGATGCGGGTGACGCCAGCACGGGTGAAAATCGCGGTTTCGGTGGCGATTTCCTCGGGGTGGCCGCGATGGGCGCGGCCGCCATGGCCGGCATATTCACCCTCGGAGTTTTCACGCACGATCACCCAGTCGATATCCCCGGGTGACACTTCGCGCAGCGGCGAGGTCAGGCCAGGCAGCACCCGCGTGGGGCGGATATTGGCATATTGATCAAAGCCCTGGCAGATTTTCAGCCGCAGGCCCCACAGTGTGAGGTCATCGGGCAGATGCGCATCGCCCACCGCGCCGAAGAAGATGGCGTGGAACGGCTTGAGCGTGTCCAACCCATCCTCGGGCATCATCCGCCCGGTCTGGCGGTAATAATCGCTGCCCCAGGGGAAGGTTTCCACATCAAGGGCAAAGCCCTGGCGTTCGGCCAGGGCGGTGAGGACTTCGAGGCCGGCGGGGATGACCTCCTGGCCGATGCCATCCCCTGGGATAGCAGCAATGTGGTGGCGGCGCATGGTTTATTCCTTTAGCATGGAAGCATGAATGCAAGTTTGGGTGCGGCGGCCTATGCCGCGTTGAAACAGGCGGTGCTGGATGCCTCTCTGGCGCCCGGCAGCACCGCCAGCGAACCCGAGATCGCCGCCCGGCTGGGCATGTCCCGCACCCCGGTGCATGAGGCGGTGCTGCGGCTGCAGGCCGAGGGTTTTTTGCGCGTCATCCCCAAGCGCGGCGTGCTGGTGGTGCCGGTGGCGCGCGGTGATGTGGCCGATGTATATGAGGTGCTGATCGCGCTTGAGGGTGCGGCCGCTGCGCGGTTGGCGCGCGCGCCCGCCCGCGCTGCCCTGGCCGAATTGCGGGCGCTGACGGCGGAGATGGAACAGGCGCTGTCCGAAGGCCGCCGCCGCGCCTGGGCCGAGGCGGATGATGCCTTCCACCGCCTGCTGCTCAGCGCCTGCGGCAATGCACGGCTTGAGGCCGGGGCGGCCAATGCGCTGGATCTGGCGGGCCGCGCGCGGCTGCTGACCCTGGGCGGGCGCCCGCTCGCCGCTTCTGCCGCCGAGCACTGGGCGCTGATCGAGGCGCTGGATGCGGGCGATGCCAATACCGCCCGCATGACCATCGCCGAACATCGCGGCCGGGCGGCACGGGAGATGCTGGCGCTGCTGCCATGAGGGTTGATCCATGGAAACTTGCATACAAGTCTCGATTTGCTTTTTCAATCCCCGCCAGCCTAGTCTGTATCCACTAGAGGAAAGGCGCCAATGACCTGGAATGACAGCAGCGCCCATGCCGCCTTGATGGCCATGTGGAAGGCCGCAATCGACGCGGCGGACCCGCTCACCTGCCTCGCACCGCACCTGCCCGAACCGCCTGCCAAGGGGCGCATCATCGTGGTGGGTGCGGGCAAGGCCGCGGCCAAGATGGCGCTAGCGGTTGAAACCGCCTGGGCGCATTTGCCGCTGCATGGCCTCGTCGTCACCACCCATGGCGCCGACCTGCCCGACCCGCCGGCCAATCGGCGCATCGCTGTGCGCTTTGGCCGTCACCCCACGCCGGACGCCCAGGGCGCGGCCGCCGCGGCCGACATGCTGGCCATGGTTCAGGGCCTCACCGAGAATGACCTGGTGCTGGCGCTGATGTCAGGCGGGGGTTCATCACTCTCCACCCTGCCCGCGCCGGGCCTCACCTTGGATGACATGATCGCGGTGAACCGGGAATTGCTGCGCTCCGGCGCGGCCATCTCGGCGATGAATTGCGTGCGAAAACACCTCTCCGCCTTCTCGGGCGGCCGGCTCGCGGCGGCGGCGCATCCAGCCCGCGTGGTCACCCTCGCCATCTCGGATGTTCCGGGCGATGACCCGGGCACCATTGCCTCCGGCCCCACCGTGCCCGATGCGACGACCTTCGCCCAAGCCCGCGCCATCGTCGCGCGTTATGGCATGACCCTACCCGCCGCCGCCCAGGCGCAGCTGGAAGCGGCAGCGGTGGAAAGCCCAAAAACCCTGGCCAATACCAGCTTCCACCTCATCGCCACGCCGATGATGGCGCTGCATGCCATGGCCAAAGCGGCCCAGACGCATGGCCTCACCCCCCTCATCCTGGGCGACGCGCTGGAAGGCGAAGCCCGCCAATTGGGCACCGTTCTGGCCGGCATGGCCCTCTCGGCCGCCACCCATGGCCAGCCGCTTGCCGGGCCCTGCGTGCTGCTCTCGGGCGGGGAGACCACGGTGACCATGCCCGCCGGCACCCAAGGCTCCGGCGGGCGCAGCACGGAATGCCTGCTGGGCATGGCCCTGGCGCTGAAAGCCCATCCGCGCATCTGGGCCCTTTGTGCTGATACCGATGGCATTGATGGCCGCTCCGATGCCGCCGGCGCCTGGCTCACGCCTGATACAATCGGCCAGTCCAGCCTCAATGCCCAGCATTGCCTCGATACCCATACCAGCTACGCGCTGTTCGAAAGCGCCGGCACGCTGCTGATCACCGGGCCGACGCTGACCAACGTCAATGATGTGCGGGCGGTGATCATTGGCTGAAAAGGGGGCGCATATGGCAGGCCCCGCCCGTTCAGACCGTCAACACATTCCCCACGCCGCTTGGCGCCCAGCACCCGAACAACCCTGTCAGGACAATCATCATGGCCCGCATTGCGCTACGACGGCATCGGCGGACGAAGATCATCGCGACGCTGGGCCCCGCCAGTGCCAATCCGGAGATGATCGAGAAATTGTTTCGCGCGGGTGCCGATGTGTTCCGGCTGAATTTCTCCCATGGCAGTCACGAGGTGCATGCGGCGACGCTGGCGGCCATTCGCGCGGTTGAGGCAAAGCTGGGCCGCCCGGTGGGCGTGCTGGCCGATGTCCAGGGCCCCAAGCTGCGGGTGGGCAAGTTCGGCGGCGGGCGGGTGACGCTGACCAATGGGTCATCCTTCACCCTCGACCTCAATCCCACCCCGGGCGATGCGCGCCGGGTGCAATTGCCGCATCCCGAAATCATCAATGCCGCGCGCATCGGCACCACCTTGCTGCTCGATGACGGCAAGCTGCGGTTGCGGGTGACGCGGGTGCGGGAGAATGATCACCTGGAGACCGAGGTGATCAATGGCGGTGCGCTGTCGGACCGCAAGGGCGTGAATGTGCCCGATGTGCCCTTGCCCATTCCGGCGCTGACGGAAAAGGACCGTGCCGATCTCGCTTTCATCCTGCCCCTGGGCATTGAGTATATCGGCCTCAGCTTCGTCCAACGGGCCGAGGATGTGGCCGAGGCCCAGGCGATTGCCGCCGGGCGGGCACTCATCATGGTGAAGATGGAAAAGCCGCAGGCGGTGGAGAATATGGATGCCATCCTGGCACTCGCCGATTGCGTGATGGTGGCCCGCGGTGATCTGGGCGTCGAACTGCCGACCGAGGAGGTGCCGCTGGTGCAAAAGCGCATCGTGCGTGCCGCCCGCGCGCTGGGCAAGCCGGTTGTGGTCGCCACCCAGATGCTGGAGAGCATGATCACCGCCCCCACACCCACCCGGGCCGAGGCTTCGGATGTGGCAACGGCGGTGTTTGATGGCGCCGATTGCGTGATGCTCAGCGCCGAGACCGCAGCCGGGCAATTCCCGCAGGAATCGGTGGAGATGATGAACCGCATCGTCGCGCGCGTTGAGCAGGATCCCGGCTGGCGCAGCCTGACCGATGCCGCAAGGCCAGAGCCGGAACGCAACTCCGCCTCGGCCATCGCCGCCGCGGCGCGGCAGGTGGCGCATACCATTGGCGCGCAGGCCATCGTCACCTTTTCGCAAACCGGCAGCACCACCTTGCGGGTGGCGCGCGAGCGGCCGGATTGCCCCATTCTGGGCTTGACCATGACGCAGGCGGCGGCCCGGCGCATGGCCTGTGTCTGGGGCGTGCATTCGCTGGTGGTGGAAGAAATCCACTCAATGACCGAAATGGCCAAGCGCGCCACCAGGGCGGCGCTGGCTGAGGGCTTTGCCAAGCTGGGCGATGAGGTGGTGGTCACTGCCGGCCTTCCCTTTGGCACGCCAGGGACGACCAATGCGCTGCGGGTGGCTGCGGTGCGGTAACGGGCCGATCCCAATAACGCGAATGCAGCGCCGCACCGTTTCCTGTTGACCCGAAACCGCTCTAAAACGCGGCAATGCAGCACGACGACGAAACCCAACCCGACCCGATCTTCGCCATGCGCGAAGCCGCGAAGGGCATTTCGGTGAGGATCATGGACCTCTCCGGCGCCAATGGGTCAGACCCGGTGGAGGAGGTGCGCGGCTTTGGCTCGCTGGGTCATGCCAATACCTTCGCCCGGCGTTATGTGCGCGATAGCATGGAAATCTGCCGCGCCCGTGGCATGGCGCCCGAGCAGGTGATCGAGGCTTGGTTCATGTTTGGCGAGGATGCAGAGGTGCATGGCGCGGAGGCCGGCGCCTGGTCCAGTAAGGCCGAGTTGAAGGGTTTTTCCGAGCGTCCCCTGAAGATGTCGGAACAGCGGGACTGGCGGGCCATAGACCCGCGCCGCGCCTTGGACGAAGAAGAGGCATGAAACTCCGCTTCGCCCCCTCCCCCACCGGTTTCCTCCATGTGGGCAATGCCCGCATCGCGGTGACCAATGCGCTGCTGGCACTCAAGCATGGTGGTGAGTTCGTGCTCCGCCTGGATGACACCGACACCGAGCGCTCACGCCCCGAATACGCCACCGCCATCGAGGAGGATCTGGGCTGGCTGGGCATCGCCTTCACCGGGCCGGTGCGCCAGCAGGACCGCACCGCGCTCTATGATTCGGCAGCGGCGAAGCTCAAGGCCAGCGGCCACCTCTACCCCTGTTTCGAAAGCGAGGAAGAGTTGCGCTTCAAGCGCGAGCAGCGCGCCAAGCAGGGCAAGCCACCGGTCTATGACCGCGCCGCGCTGAAAATGACCCAGGGGCAGCTCGAACGCGCACTCGCCAATGGCAAGGCGCCCTATTGGCGCTTCAAGCTGAGCCAGGGCTCACGCGAATGGAATGATGGCGTGCTGGGCGCGCGCAGCGTCAAACTCCCTCCCATCAGCGACCCGGTGCTGATCCGCGCCGATGGCAGTTTTCTCTACACCTTCACCTCGGTGGTCGATGATATCGACATGGGCATCACGCATATCGTGCGTGGTGAGGATCATGTAACCAATACCGGGGTGCAGCTCGATATCTTCGCCGCTCTCGGTGCGAATATCGCGAAGCTGCATTTCGCCCATTTGCCGCTGCTCACCGATGCCGATGGCGGGCCGCTCTCCAAGCGCCTGGGCTCGCTCGGCCTGCGGCAGATGCGCCGCGATGGCGTGGAGCCGGCGGCGCTGGTGGGATATCTGGCGGCCCTTGGCACATCGCATGACCCGCGCCCCGGCCTGCCGGCTGATCTGGCGCCCGGTTTTGATATTGCGGCAGTCTCCAAATCCTCAGCGCGGTTTGACCCGCGGCAGATGTTGGCATTGAACCGCAAATTGCTGCACGAGATGTCCTTTGCCGAGGCGCAGCCCCGCCTGCCCGCCGGGGCGACCGAGCATTTCTGGACGGTGGTGCGCGGCAATCTGGATATGATGAGCGAGGCCCGGGCGTGGTGGGATGTCGCCGCCGGCCATATTCCCCCCGCTGTGCTGGAGGGTGAGGGCGAGTTCCTGCGTGCCGCACTCGGTACCCTGCCGCCAGAGCCCTTCACGCCAATGACCTGGCCCGACTGGACCAATGCCGTGAAGGCCGCCACCGGCCGCAAGGGCAAGGCGCTGTTCATGCCGCTCCGCCAGGCCCTGACCGGCGAGGATCATGGCCCGGATTTGAAGGATTTGCTGCCGCTGATCGGCCGGGCGCGGGCTGAGGAGAGGCTGCGCGCGGCGATTCAAGCCTGAATTCCCAAGGCCGGAGGGGTTGAGATGCTTCACCGGCCCGCCAGCCTTCTGAACCCGCGCTTGCGCCCACTGCCCTTTGGCCCCATGGACCGGCCCTCATGACCCAGCTCAGCTTCCACAATAGCCTCACCCGCATGCGCGAGCCGTTCCGGCCGATCGATGCCGATCATGTGCGGATGTATGTCTGCGGGCCGACGGTTTATGACCTCGCCCATCTGGGCAATGCCCGGCCGGTGGTGGTGTTCGACGTGCTGGCGCGGCTGCTGCGCCGCACCTTCTCGCATGTCACCTACGCCCGGAACATCACCGATGTGGATGACAAGATCAACGCCCGTGCGCGCGAGACCGGCCAGAGCATCGCCGAGATCACCGCCCGCACCGCGGCGGATTTCCACACCGATATGGCAGCGCTGAATTGCCTGCCGCCCGATGTGGAGCCGCGCGCCACGGCGCATATCCCGCAGATGATCGCGCTGTGCGAAAAGCTGATCGCCGGCGGCCATGCCTATGCGGCCGAGGGGCATGTCTTGTTCGCGGTCAGCTCCTTCGCCGATTACGGCAAGCTCTCGGGCCGCAATCAGGACGAACTCCTGGCCGGCGCGCGCATCGATGTGGCCCCATACAAGCGCGATGCTGGCGATTTCGTGCTGTGGAAGCCCTCGGATGCCCAAACCCCGGGTTGGGACAGCCCCTGGGGCCGTGGCCGGCCGGGCTGGCATATCGAATGCTCGGCCATGTCCTGGGAACATTTGGGCGAGGTGTTCGACATTCATGGCGGCGGTGCCGATCTGATGTTCCCGCATCATGAGAATGAGGTGGCGCAAAGCCGCTGCGCCCATGGCACCAGCAGCATGGCCAATACCTGGCTGCATAATGGCATGCTGCTGGTCGATGGCGAGAAGATGTCGAAATCGCTCGGCAACTTCCTGCCGGTGCGCGATATTTTGGCGCGCGGCGGATGGGCCGGGGAGGCGTTTCGTCTCCTGCTGCTGCGCACGCATTACCGCAGCGCGCTGGATTTCTCCTTTGCAGCGCTGGAGGAATGCAAGGCCGAGCTGGATGATTTCTACGCCATGCTGGCCCGCCCGGCACCAGAGGCCGAGGCGATGCCGGCCATGGTGGATTGGGTGCTGGAACCCTTGGGCGATGATCTGAACACCCCCCTGGCGCTGGGCCGGTTGCGGGACCTTCGCACCTTGGAAAACGTGGCCAATGTGGGTGGCTCAGCCGCCGCCGTACACGCCCGCACCCCAGCACCTTGGGACCCGGCACCTGGCGTGGCGCGGGCCAGCGTGCTCGCGGCCGCCGCTCTACTGGGCCTGCTGTGGCATGATGCGGCGGCATGGCGCCAGGGCGAGGGCTCGGAAGCCATCGAGGCCGCCATCACCGCTCGCCTGAAAGCACGGGCCGAGAAAAACTGGGCCGAGGCGGACCGCATCCGCGCCGAGCTGACCGCCCAGGGCGTCGTGCTGGAAGACGGCGCGGGCGGCACGACCTGGCGACGGGTTTGATGGGGGGGCGCGGGTTGCCCGGGGAAGGGCTTTGCCCCTCCCCGTACCTCACCCCACCAGGGGCGACCCGCCCCTGGACCGTGATGAATAAAGCCTGGGTTCCAAGGGCCTTTCGGCCCTTGGCGGGTGGGGTCTGGGAAGGGCAGAGCCCTCTCCAGGGCCACCAGCGCCCCCCCTCATGACCGGCCGCGAAGACGGCGCCGATCTCGCCCCGCTCCCCGGCGAGACGCCCATCGTGGTGCTGGTGAACCCGCAACTGGCCGACAATATCGGCATGGTCGCCCGTGCCATGGCCAATGGCGGATTGTTCCATCTCCGCCTCGTCGCCCCGCGCGATGGTTGGCCGCAGGCGCGGGCATTTCGCACCGCCTCGGGCTCGCAGCGCATCCTGGAGGCCTGCACCCTGCATGACACGGTGGCCGATGCGGTGGCGGATTGCCATCGCGTCTTCGCCACCTGCCCCCGGCCGCGCTATGTCATCACCCGCGTCTTCAATGCCCGCGCGGCGGCGGAAGAGTTCCATGTAGTCAATAATAACGGCCTGCGCGCGGCGGTGCTGTTCGGCCCCGAACGCGCCGGCCTCACCGCCGATGACCTGGCCCATGCCGATACCCTGGTGCGCTACCCGCTCAACCCCAAGCACAATTCCCTGAATCTAGCCCAGGCGGTGATGATTCTGAGCTATGAGTGGTGGATGGCGGCCGAGGCCACGCCGCCCCGGCAATTCCAGACCCATCGCACCGCACCCGCCACCAAGGGCCAGCTCGACAATTTCATGGGCCATCTGATCGAGGAGCTGGACGCCTGCGGTTTCCTGCGCAATGCGCCCAAGCGGCCGGGCATGGTGCGCAATCTCCGCCACTGGTTCGAGCGCGGCGAAATCACCGAGCAGGAACTCAACACCATGCATGGTGTGGTCTCGGAATTATCACGCGGGCGGATGCGCCATGGCCGGCCGGAGGCCAAGGCAGAAGAGGATGAGTGAGCGCCCTCAGGCGGCGCGGGCAGCCGGCACCCCGCGCATCCGCCCCCCGGGCGTGGCACCCTCTATGCTGGCGGCATAATCCGCCGCTTCCAGCAGCCCGGCCCAATGCACGCCGGTCTCGATGCCCATGCGCGAAAAAGCCCAGACCACATCCTCCATCGCCACATTGCCCGTGGCGCCAGGGGCATAGGGGCAACCGCCAATGCCGCCGGCCGCGGCATCGAATACCCGGCAACCCGCCTCATAGGCGGCCACGGTATTGGCCACGCCCATGCCGTAAGTGTCATGGCCATGGAAGGCAAAGCGCGGGCCGTGTTCGCGGATCGCCCGCCCCATCACCCGGCGCACCTGGTCGGGCGCGGCATTGCCGGTGGTGTCGCAGAGGCTGATTTCCATGCCCGCATGCAGCGGCGCGATGCGGTCCACCAGCCTTGCCACCGCATCTTCCGGCACCACGCCCTCAAAGGGGCAGTGATAGACGCAGGAGATATTGAAGCGGATTTTCTTGTCGCTGGGCGTGTCGCGGACCAGGGCCGAGAGTTCGCGCAAACCATCTTCCAGCGAGCGGTTGAGGTTGGACTGATTATGCGCCTCGGTCGCTGACATGAAAAAGCCCAGGCGATGCGCGCCACCCTGCAGCGCGGCATCAAAGCCGCGGCGATTGGGCACCAGCACGGTCGATTCCAGACCCTCCAGCTCCAGCGCCGCGCGCAGCACATCCCCGGTATCCACCATTTGCGGAATGGCCTTGGGCGAGACGAAGCTGCCCACCTCCATCCGCTTCAGGCCAGCGGCATGCAGCTTCTGCACCAGGGCGATCTTCACCGCGGTGGGCACGAAATTCTTGACCGGCTGCAACCCGTCACGCGGGCTCACTTCGCTCAATTGGATCATGGCTTCATCCCCAGCAATTCGCCGAATACATGGTCATTATGCGCCCCCGCCGCCGCCCCGGTCCAGCGCACCATGTCGCGGCTTGATACCCCGTCGAATTTGAAGGGCGCGGCCGGGTGCAGAACCTTGCCCAGCAGCGGATCCTCAACCTCCATCACCAGGTCGCGCGCCTGGAAATGCGGGTCCTCCACGCAATCCTTCATGTCATAGAGGCGCGAGCAGGGCACTTCGGCACCATCCAGCGCCTCCTCCGCCTCCTTGGCGGTTTTGGTGGCGGTCCAGGCGGCGATCGCGGCGTCCAGCGCCTCCACATTGTCGCAGCGCGTGGCGTTGGTGACAAAGCGCGGGTCGGTCGCCATCTGCGGCTGGCCGATCACCGCCATCAGGCGCTTGAAGATCAGGTCCGAATTGCCGGCGATGCAGAGCCATTTCCCATCGGCGCAGAGATAGGTGTTGGTCGGTGCCGCGGTCTTGATCGCAGCCCCCTGCGGCTGCCGCACCCAGCCAAACAGGCCGTATTCCGGCAGCATCCCCTCCATCAGCGAGAAGACGCTGGAGACCAGATCAAGGTCGATGATGCGGCCCTGATGATTGCCGTTTTTCACCCCCCAGCATGCGCTGACCACCGCCATGGCGGCATACATCCCGGCCAGATCATCGCTGATGGACACACCGCAGCGCGGCGGCGGCAGCGCCGTCTGCCCCGGATTGGCGGTGAGGTGGCGCAGGCCGCCCATAGCCTCGCCAATCGCGCCAAAGGCGGGTTTGTCGCGGTAAGGGCCATCCTGCCCATAGCCCGAGACGCGGGCAATGATCAGGTTCGGGTTGGCCGCATGCAGCGTGGCCGGGCCGAGCCCCACCCGCTCCATATAGCCCGGGCGATAATTCTCGATCAGCGCATCGGCGCGGCCGGCCAGCTTCAGCACCTTGTCGCGCCCTTCGGCCGATTTCAGATCAAGCGTGACCGAAAGCTTATTCCGGCCATGCACGGAAAACCACACCGGATGGCCCTGATGCAGCGAGCCCCAGCCGCGCACCGGGTCGCCCTCTGGTGGCTCCACCTTGATCACCTCGGCGCCGAGATCGGCTAAGAGCCGGCTGGCGAAGGGGGCAGCTATGTAGTGGCCCAGTTCTACGATTTTCAGGCCTTGGAGCGGAAGCATGCCCTGTGTGTAGGGGCTGATCGCCCCGCCTTCCAGCCGGGGATGATGTCGGGCCGCCCGCAACATCTATCATGCAGGGCCTGCGTTGAAAATTTTACGCAACCCGGCACTGGGGTGAGGCGTTGCTTCATTGTCCGGGTTCCATGGCTAACCTCGGAAGGCGTCAACCTCCCGCGCCTTCCTGTCTCTCCCGGATGCGCCGGCCCCGCAATTCTGGGCCGGGCGGAACTTATCGGGGGTGGCAGACTTGCTATCCATGACCCCCCAAAAACTTGCCGCCCCCGTCTCTTTTTCGCCCCAAGGGCTGGGCCGTCAGGCCCGCCCGGCGGCCTTGTCCGCCTCATAGCGCGCCTTGTTCTCGGCATTGGAGGGGTAAAGGCCCGGCAGCGCCTGGCCGGCATCCACCTGCACCATGATCCAGGCTTCCAGCCGCTCCTGCTCCACGCATTCATCGGCGATGGCATCGGCCATATCGGCGGGGATCAGCACCGCGCCATCAGCATCGGCCACGATGATGTCACCGGGGAAGACGGCCACGCCGCCGCAGCCAATGGGCTGCTCCCAGGCCACGAAGGTCAGCGATGCCACCGAGGGGGGCGCTGCGCCACCGGCGCACCAGACCGGCAGGCCGGTGCCGTTCACGCCGGCCACATCGCGCACCGCGCCATCGGTGATCAGGGCGGTGACCCCCTTCTTGGCCAGGCGGGCGCAGAGGATGTCACCAAAAATGCCGGCATCACTCACGCCCATGGCATCGGCCACCGCAATACAGCCCTCCGGCATGGCCTCAATGGCCGCACGGGTGGAGATGGGGGAGGCCCAGGAGGCCGGGGTGGCCAGATCCTCACGCGCGGGCACAAAGCGCAGGGTGAAGGCGGGGCCGACCAGGCGCACGCCCTGCGCTGCCGGGGTGAAGGGGGCGGCGCCGCGCATCCACACATTGCGCAGCCCTTTCTTGAGCAGCACCGTCGTCAGCGTGGCGGTGGTGATTTTTTCCAGCTTGGCTTTTGTCTCGGGGGTCATGGTGTTTCTTTCAGTTGGGCAATGGCCTCGGCCGCCAGAAGCCCTGGCGGGAGGGTGATGTCGAGGATGATGGCGGCCTCTTCGGCGCTGGGCGGTTCCAGCGTGGCGAATTGGCTGGCCATCAGGCTGGGCGGCATGAAGTGGTTTTGCCGCGCGGCCTGCCGCTGGGCAATCAGCCCAGGGTCACCGGCGAGGTAGAGAATGCGCAAATCGGCCGCATGGCCGCGAAGCCGGTCACGATAGGCACGCTTGAGGGCCGAGCAGCCGATCACCCCACCGCCTGGCTGCGCGGCCAGCCATTGGCCCAGCGCATCCAGCCATGGCAGGCGGTCGTCATCGGTCAGCGCCTCGCCCCGGGCCATTTTTGTCACATTGGCGGGCGGGTGGAAGGCATCTGCATCGGCGAAGGGGATGGCCAGCGCCCCGGCCAACTGCGCCCCCAGGGTGGATTTGCCGCTGCCCGAGACGCCCATCAGGAGAATGCGTCGGCTCATTTCGGTTCGAGATGGCCGCCAAAGCCATGGCGCATTGCGGAAAGCGCCTTATCGGCAAAGCTCGCCTCCTGCCGGCTGCGGAAACGGGCAAAAAGGGCCGCGGCCAGCACCGGGGTGGGGATGGCGTTTTCCACCGCCGTATCCACCGTCCAGCGCCCCTCGCCGCTGTCACTCACGCGGCCCGAGTAATTGGCCAGATCCGGCTGCTGGGCGAGGGCAGCGGCGGTGAGGTCGAGCAACCAGGAACTGACCACGCTGCCGCGCCGCCAATTTTCCGTCACCTCGGCCACATCGATGGCAAGCGGGCCGTTTTTCAACAGGTCCAGCCCCTCAGCCATGGCCTGCATCATGCCGTATTCGATGCCGTTATGGACCATTTTGGTGTAGTGCCCCGCCCCCGAAGCGCCGCAATGCAACCAGCCCTGATGCGCGGTGGTGTCACTATTGCGCTGCGGATTGGCAGGGGCCGCTGCCTCGCCAGGCGCCAGCGCCGCGAAGATCGGCGCCAGCCGCGCCACCGCGCCCGCATCGCCGCCGATCATCAGGCAATAGCCGCGCGCCAGGCCCCAAACGCCGCCAGAGGTGCCGACATCGAGGTAATGCACCCCCTTGGCGGCGAATATTTTGGCGCGGGCAGCAGAGTCTTTCCAGAAGGAATTGCCACCTTCGATCACCACATCCTCCGCATCGAGCATGGGAAGCAGGCTATCCAGCGCGCCCTGGGTGGCAGCGCCGGCGGGAAGCATAACCCAGATGGCACGCGGCCGGGCGAGGGCGGAGACCACACTGGCCAAATCGGCCGCGGGGGTCGCACCCTCGGCTGCCAGCGCCGCCACCGCCGCCGCATCCATGTCAAAGACCGGGCATTGATGGCCAGCGCGCAGCAGCCGCCGCGCGATATTGCCGCCCATCCGGCCCAGGCCGATCACTGCCAGTTGCATCTGTCCCATCCCCAGGCTGAAGCCGGATTATCCCCCCCTGCGGCAGCATGTCCATCGCTGTCCATTCCCCCGCGCCGCTGGCACCGCTATATCCCCCCCATGAACTGGATCAGCGAATGGGCCCTGCCCAAGATCAAGACGCTTTTCGGTGCCGCGCGCGAGGTGCCGGAGAATCTGTGGCACCAATGCTCGGCATGCCAGCAGATGGTGTTTCACCGCGATCTCGAGCGCAATCTGCATGTCTGCACCCATTGCGGCCATCACGAGCGGGTGGGGGCGCGCACCCGCATCGACCTGACCTTGGATGAGGGTTGGCAGGGCATCGAATTGCCAAAGGCGCCGGCCGACCCCCTGCGCTTCCGCGACCAGCGGCGCTACAATGACCGCCTGCGCGATGCCCAGGCCAAATCCGGCATGGATGATGCGGTGGTGGTGGGCCATGGCACCATTGATGGCCAGCCCGCCGTGGCCGCGGCGTTCGAGTTCAGCTTCATGGGCGGCTCCATGGGCGCAGGCGTGGGTGAGGCGCTGGTTGCCGCCGCCCGCCTGGCCGTACTGCAGGATGCGCCGCTGATCGTCTTCACCGCCTCGGGCGGGGCGCGAATGCAGGAGGGCGCGGTCAGCCTGATGCAAATGCCGCGCACCGTCATCGCCACGCGCATGGTGAAAGAGGCGGGGCTGCCCTTCATCGTGGTGCTCTGTGACCCGACCACGGGCGGCGTGACCGCCAGCTTCGCCATGCTGGGCGATATCCAGATCGCCGAACCCGGCGCGATGATCGGTTTTGCCGGCGCGCGGGTGATCGAGAGCACAGTGCGCGAAAAACTGCCCGAGGGTTTTCAGCGTGCCGAGTATCTGCTCGCCCATGGCATTCTCGACATGGTGGTCAAGCGCAGCGAAATGCGCGCCACGCTGGCGCAGGTGATCAGCCTGCTGCGGGTGGCCGATATCCCACCACCCGCCACCCCTCAGGCCGCCCTGCCGGCCCCAGCGTGAAGGGCTCCGGCCGCAGCGAGGCCATTATCGATCGCCTGCACGCGCTGCACCCCAAGCTGATCGATCTCAGCCTGGGCCGGCTGGAGATCTTGCTGGCAAAGCTCGGCCACCCCGAGCGGGCGCTGCCGCCGGTCATCCATGTCGCCGGCACCAATGGCAAGGGCAGCACCTGCGCCTTCCTGCGCGCCATCGCCGAGGCGGCGGGGCAGCGGGTGCATGTCTATACCTCGCCGCATCTCGTGCGCTTCCATGAACGCATCCGCCTCGCCGGGGCGCTGGTGGAGGAGACCCTGCTGGCCGATGCGCTGGAGGAGGTGGAGCGGGTGAATGGCGCCGAGCCCATCACCGTCTTCGAGGTGACCACGGCGGTGGCGCTGCTGCTATTCTCCCGCGTGGAGGCGGATCTGCTGGTGCTGGAGGTGGGGCTTGGCGGGCGGTTTGACGCCACCAATGTGGTGGCGCGACCGGTGGCGACCGCAATCACCAGCATTTCCATGGATCACATGGATTTTCTGGGCGAGACCCTGGCAAAAATCGCCTTCGAGAAGGCGGGCATCATCAAGCCTGGTGTGCCCTGCGCCACCGGTTTTCAGGCACCGGAAGCACTGGCGGTGCTGCGCGATGTTGCCGCAGCGCAAGGCGCGCCACTTCTGGCCAGGGGCGAGGCCTGGGAGATGGATGGGGCAGGCTATAACGGCCTGGCCCTGCCGCCGCCTGGCCTGCCGGGCGTGCATCAGCGTGACAATGCCGGCATTGCCATCACCGCGCTGCGGGCCTGGGGGCCGGCATGGCTGAATGACGCGGCGATCCAGCGCGGCGTGGCCCGGGCGGAATGGCCGGCGCGCATTCAGCGCATGGATGGCGCGCTGGCCGCCCGCGTGGCGCCGCATGAGCTTTGGCTGGATGGTGGCCATAATCCTGGCGCCGGCGCGGCGCTGGCGGCGCATCTGCCCAGTTGGGCGGACAAGCCGCTGCATATTCTGGTGGGGATGAAATCGGGCAAGGGCGCGGCGGGGTTCATCGCACCCCTGCTCCCCTTCGCGACAAGCCTGCTGGCGGTGCGGGAACCGGGCCAACATCTGGCAATGGATCTGGCCGAGATCGTCGCGGCCAGTGGCGGTGTGGCGCGGGCAGGCGGCACGGTGGCCGAGGCCCTGGCCATGCTGCCGCATGCGCCACCGGGCCGTGTGCTGATCTGCGGCAGCCTCTATCTGGCCGGCGAGGTGCTGAAGGCCGAGGCCGCCTGACACCCGGCCCGCCCCGCTACGGCTGGGCCACCGGCCGCTGAAGCATCGATGAGATCGGCGCCAGCATCACCCCCCGCCCCTCCAGCCCGGCGGCCCAGCGGGTGATGCGCTCGATCAGGATCGGCGTGATATCGCTGCCCAGGCCCAGAGCCACGCCGCGCTCGCGCGCCATGCGCTCCAGGGCCGCCAGGTTGAGGTCGATCGTGCCGCGATCCGCCGGTTCGTCGATCACGATATCAATGGTGCGGCCCCAGGCCCGTTCCGGATGGGGCACCCCGGGGCGGGCATCGACATAAAGCAGGCCGCGCGCCCTGAGGCTGTCCTGCATGGCCCAAAAGGGCTCGCTCAGTGCTGCGAAGCGTTCCCCACGCAAGGGGCCCAGCGCCCCCAGCGCACCGACATAGCCTTGGAAGCGACCAAGGACCCAGAGCAGGCGATCGCGATTGGCCGCAGGGTCGAGCGTGGTCAGCAAGGCGCGATCACCCACATCATTCTGCGGGTGGCCGCGCGATTCCATCGGCAGCGCCACCAGCATCTCAAAGCCACGGCTGCGCGCCTGCGCCAACAGGGCGGGGAGGCGCTGCGAATAGGGGTTGATCGCCAGCACAACGGAGGGTGGCAATTGCTGCACCGCCTGCTCGGCAATGCCGGGGTTCAGGCCCACACCGCCCAGGATCATCGCGATGCGCGGCCGCTGGCTCGGGGGGTCCTCAGGCCTATGCGCATAAGCCCGCATCGAAGTCCGGCCATTGACGGCAATGCGCGGCACGGCGCCGTGCGGCCCCGCCTCCAATAGCTCGGCATCCGGGGCGGCCGTCACATGCCCCAAGGGCGGGGCGGCGGGCGGAACCGGCCCGAGATCCACAGCGCTCGCAGGCGAGGGGGCCATGCCCGGCGCCGTATCGGGTTCGGGCAGGAGCTTGGCGGTGACAGCAACCAAGGCCATCACCGCAGCCACAACCAGCCAAAACCAGCCCAGCCCCCGCCAGCCCCGCATGCGCTTCACCGCCACAGGCCCGGCTTTGCCGGCACTAGCGTTGGGCACGCCGCTGCAGATTGGTGCCCGGCGGCATCAGGCGCAGCAATGCCGCCGCCTGCTGCAGCTGGAAATCGGTCTCAGGCTTGGTGGGGTCGAAGGCGGGCGCGCCCTCGGCCGGCTCGCGCAGCACCTGCTCCAGGATATTGGCCGGCAGGTTGATGGGCGGCGGCGGCGTGATGGTGGCGGTATTGACCCCCCCCTCATTGCGCAGCGAGCGGCGCAGATCCGCCTCCCGCTCCCGCGCGGCCGGCGGGGTGGCTGCCTGCCGGATTGCCCGCACTTCGATATCGGGCTCGATGCCGGTATTCTGGATGGAGCGGCCTGAGGGCGTGTAGTAACGCGCCGTGGTCAGGCGAATGGCGCCATTCGGGCCGAGCGGCATCACCGTCTGCACCGAGCCCTTGCCGAAGCTGCGGGTGCCCATGACGATGGCCCGCCTATGGTCCTGCAACGCGCCGGCCACGATCTCGCTGGCCGAGGCGCTGCCGGAATTGATCAGCACCACGACAGGCAAGCCGCCCGCAATATCCCCAGCGCGGGCATTCCACCGCTGCGCATCCTCAGACCGCCGGGCGCGGGTGGAGACGATCTCACCCTGTTCGAGGAAGTCATCGCTCACCTGCACCGCCTGGTCGAGCAGGCCGCCGGGATTGTTGCGCATATCAAGGATAAAGCCGCGCAGATTGGTGCCCCCCTGGCTGCGCAGCGCCTGCACCCCTCGCCGCAGCGCCGCATAGGTCTGCTCATTGAAGGAGGACATGCGCAGATAGCCCACATCATTGCCCTCCATCCGGAAGCGCACGACCTGCGGGCGGATCACATCACGGGTGATGGAGACCTCCACCGGCCGCTCGCTGCCCTCACGCCGGATGGTCAGGCGGATGGTGCTGCCCCGCTCGCCGCGCATCTGCTCCACCGCTTCCTGCAATGTCAGGCCCTGGGTGGTCGTGCCATTGAGATGGGTGATGATGTCGCCCGGGCGCACGCCGGCGCGCGCTGCGGGGGTTTCATCAATGGGCGATATCACCTTAATATAGCCTGATTCTTGCGTAACCTCGATACCCAGGCCGCCGAATTCGCCGCGGGTTTGCACCTGCATGTCGCGGAAATTGCGCGGGTTCAGATAGGAGGAATGCGGGTCCAGCCCGGTGAGCATGCCATTGATCGCGTTCTCGACCAGGTCACGGTCGCCCACCGGCTCGACATATTCGGCCCGCACCCTTTCGAACACATCGCCAAACAGGTTCAGCAGGCGATACGTCTCGGCCCGCCCACCATCCTGTGCCCAGGCCGCGACCAGCGGCCCGGCGACGAGACCCGCCGCGAAAGCGCCGGCGATCAGCCCTGTCGTTCCAATTTTGGCCTTGATCGGCATGCGAGAGATTCCAGTTTTCAGAAATGACGACAGGTATTTGGGGTGTCGGGCGGAGGTTCAAACTACCACCCCGGCCGAATTTTGGAAGCACAACCGGCCACAAGTTACGTTTCCCGACAAACAGCGTCGTTTGCGGGGATAAAGCTGCTCGATACGCAAAAGCTTAGGGCCTGCGCAGTGATCGGCAGGGAAGGCAACAGGGTCTTACAGGCGGCTTAACAACGAATAGCGTGGGAAGACAAGATCGAGGGGCTTTCCCCCTCGAGTACCCCAGTAGGAAACTCAGTTTCCTACACTTTCGATTAATTATTGATAAAAATTATTCACATCTCCATGAAAATCATCGACATATATGTCGACCCTGGTGACAGAGCGCGAGAGGGGAAAGCTCTTTCGCTCTTTCCCCCCCGCCATGAAAATCCTTCAACAACTGGACAATTGATGAATGGCAGCGCCTGCAAAACCCCAGCGCGCAACCCCACATGCCGCCGATAAAACAAGGAATCCCCTGATGCTGCGTTTTTATTATAGCCTGGCGCCGAACCCGATGAAGGTCGCGCTGTATCTCGAAGAGGCTGGCCTCGCCTATGAGGCCGTGCCGGTCGATACCCGCAAGGGCGAGCAGCACAAGCCGGACTTCCTCGCCATCAATCCAAATGCCAAAGCGCCGGCCATCACCGATGACGGCGAGCCGGTCTTCGATTCCAACGCCATCCTGCTCTATCTGGCGGAAAAGACCGGCCAGTTCCTGCCAGCGCCGGAATTGCGCGGCGAGACCCTGTCTTGGATGTTCTTCATCTCCAGCGGCATCGGCCCCTATTCCGGCCAGGCGGTGCATTTCACCCATCACGCACCCGAGAAGATCGACTACGCCATCAACCGCTATGCCTTCGAGGCGAAGCGGCATTGGTCGATCCTCAATGACAGGCTCGAAGGCCGCGACTGGCTGGTGGGCGACAGCTATTCCATCGTCGACATGGCAGCCTGGGGCTGGGAGCGGGCCGCAGGCTTCGTCCTCGGCGCCGAGGCCCTTGATGCCCTGCCCAATGTCAAACGCCACTTCGCCGCCATCAATGCCCGCCCCGCGGCCGAACGGGCCAATGCCCTGAAGGACCGCCACGCCTTCAAGGCCGAGATGGATGATGAGGCGCGGCGCAATATGTTCCGCCACCTCGCCCCGTAGGCGGCACGCCGCCTTAGCAGGCTGCTGAAAAACCCTGATGGCGGCGGATAAGAGCGAAAGGGCTTTGCGCTCTCCCACCAGGAAACTCAGTTTCCTCCTGGGGTGCTCGAGGGGCAAAGCCCCTCGATCTTATCTTCGCTCGATGTTCGTTTTTCATCAGGCCGCTAGGAAAGCATGGCCGCTCAGGTCAGCGGCCAATCCAGGGAGCGATCATAATG
>NZ_JBBARU010000044.1:0-31096 GCF_040399605.1 Rhodovarius sp.
GGGGGTTGGGAGGGGGCGGGGCGGGGTCTGTGCCGCGGCGCGTGTCGCGGCGGGGCGTGCCCCGGTGGTGCGGGTGGTGGTGGTCGTGGCAGCGACGCTTTGGGCCATGGCCGCGGCCGGCAGGCTCAGGGCCAGGATCAAGATCAGGATAGAAAGAACGTGCATCGATTCACCTCTGGGTTGCAGAAGAGTATTAACATGCAGTCCAAGGCAATCAATCCGCCTGGATATTGGCGCTGCTCATTATCTGGGCATTGCCTGGCGAGAGGGTGGTGGCCGTGTCGCGCAGCGGGTTCCATCCGGGCCTTTCCCAGGGCAGGCTGCCTACCAGCAGCAGATCGGCAAGGAGCATGTGGCTATGAGCGAACCCAGGATGGTCATCCCCACCATGGAGGCCATCAGCCTCTGGCAAGGCGTTGCCGTTCCCAACGAAGCGGCCCGGCATGGGCTGGCGGAAATGGCGGCGCTGATTGCGGCCCTTGAGGCGCTGCGCGGCACGATGGTGTTTGAGGATGAACCCAGCAGCTTCGATGCGGCGCTGCGCGCCTGCATGGAGCCCCAGCCATGAGCCTGACCGACCTCTCCATGACCGAGGCCGCCGATGCGGTGGTCCGCGGTGAAACCACCTCGGCCGCCCTGGTGGAAGCCTGCCTGGCGCGCATCGCCCAGCATGATGGTCAGGTGAACAGCGTTATTCGCCTCGATGCGGAGAGCGCCCGCGCGCAGGCGCATGGCGTGGACCGCGCCCGGGCGAGCGGCGCCACCCTGCCCCCGCTCGCCGGCGTGCCGATGATGCATAAGGATATGTATTATCGCCAAGGCCGCGTCAGCACCTGTGGCAGCCATATTCGCCGCAACTTCGTGGCAGAGCGCACCGCCACGGTGCTCCAACGCCTCGACGCTGCCGGTGCGGTGGATATGGGCACGCTGAACATGGCCGAATTCGCCCAAAACCCGACCGGCCATAACCGCCATTTCGGCCATTGCCACAATCCGTTTGGCCTGGATTACTGCACCGGTCGGTCTTCCTCCGGCTCGGGTGCTGGGGTGGCGGCGCGGTTTTTCTTTGCGGCGCTGGGCTCTGATACCGGCGGCTCGATTCGCCTGCCCGCCAGCCTCTGCGGTGTGACCGGCCTGAAGGCGACGCAAACCCGCGTGCCACGCAGCGGGGTGATGCCGCTCAGCTTCTCGGCCGATAATGTGGGGCCCTTGACCCGCACGGCGCGTGACGCTGCGCGCTTTCTCACCATCACCGCAGGGCGCTGCCCCGATGACCCGACCAGCGCGCCCGAGGCAGTGCCCGATTACGAGGCGGCACTGACCGGTAGCCTCGCGGGCACCCGCATCGCCGTGGTGGAGGACTGGTTCTTCGATGGGATCGACGCCGAAGTGGCCGCCGCCTTCGAGACCGCGATGGGTGCACTGCGCGCCCTGGGTGCGACGGTGACGCGCATCGCGGTGCCGGAAATGGCGGCGGTGGGCGCTTATACTGCCGTGGTCTCCCGCGCCGAGGGGGCGGCCATTCATGCCAATTGGATGCGCGAATACCCGGCCGATTACGCGCCGCATCTCTCCGCCCGGCTGTATGGCGGCTATTCCCTGCCGGCGACGCTGTATATCGAGGCGCTGTCACGCCGTGGGCCGTTGCTGCGCGCCTTTTGCGAGCGGGCGCTGGGCCAATATGATCTGGTGGCGACCCCCACGCTGCGGACCATTGTGCCCAGCCTGGCCGAGACTGATATCGACGTTGATCCGCAAAACTGGGCGCGGTTCATGGCCGTCTCGGCCAATACGCGGCCGTTCAATTATCTCGGCCTGCCCACCATCAGCATTCCCTGCGGTGCGGATCGGCGGGGCCTGCCCATTGGCCTGCAACTCGCTGCTCGGCCCTTTGCCGAGGGGCGGGTGCTCAATGCTGCCGATGCCTATCAACGGGTGACAGAATGGCATCAGCGCGTGCCCAGCCTATAGGGGCGTGACAGCAAGCAAAGCAGCCTGCCCAGGGAAAACCCGGGCAGGCAGGCAGCCTATAGGCCGGCCCTAACCCTGCGGCCCGGCATTGCCGGCCAGATAGGCCATGGCAACCTGCACCCCGCCGGGCTTATGCGGCACGCCAGCGGCGGCGAGGCCCATCTCCACCCCGCCCAGCGTCGCCACCAGGTCAAGATTGCCGAAATCGCCCAGATGGCCGATGCGGAAGACCCGGTCATTGAGCTGCCCCAGGCCATTGCCCAGGCTCATATTGTGCTGCTCCAGAATGGTGGCGCGCAGCGCATTGGCCGAATGCCCCTCAGGCAGGCGCACCGCCGTCAGCACCGAGGAGTAATGCCGCGGGTCCTCGCATTGCACCTCCAGGCCCCAGGCGCGCACGGCGCGGCGGGTGGCCTCCGCATGGCGGTCATGCCGGGCGAAGACATTCTCAAGCCCCTCCTCCGCCATCATGTCCAGCGCAGTATCAAGGCCATAAAGCATGGTGGTGGCGGGGGTGGAGGGGAAATAGCCGGTGGCGTTGGATTTCAGCATCGGCCCCCAATCCCAATAGCTGCGCCCGATCTTGGCCTCGGCGCTGGCGCGGATGGCCTTGGCCGAAATCGCATTGAAGGAAATGCCCGGCGGCAGCATCAGTCCTTTCTGGCTGCCCGAGATGGTGACATCCACGCCCCATTCATCATGCCGGTAATCCATGCTGCCCAGGCCCGAAATGGTATCCACCAGCAGCAGCGCGGGGTGGCCGGCGGCGTCGATGGCAGCGCGAACCTCGGCGATGCGGGAGGTGGAGCCGGTGCTCGTCTCATTATGGACCACGGCCACCGCCTTGATCTCATGGCCCTTATCCTCGCGCAGCCGGGCCTCGATGCCGGCCACATCGGCACCGCGGCGCCAATCGGTCTTGATGAATTCGGGGCGAATGCCCAGGCGCTCGGCCAATTCACGCCACAGATGGGCGAACCAGCCAGTCTCGCACATCAGCACCCGGTCGCCGGGGCTGAGGGTATTGGCCAGGGCGGCCTCCCAGGCGCCGGTGCCCGAGGCAGGGTAGATCACCACCGGGCCGGTGGTCTTGAAGACGAATTTCACCTTTTCGAGCAGCTGCGCGGTGAATTTGCCGAAATCGGGGCCGCGATGGTCCATGGTGGCATTGTCCATGGCGCGCAGGATCCGGTCAGGCACCGTCGAGGGGCCGGGGATTTGCAGGTAATGCCGGCCGGCAATGCGCTTGGATTCGAAATAGGCCATCGGTCTGTCTCCTGTGCTGCGCGCTTGTGCCGCGATTGTCGGGTGCCTGCCAATGCGTTTGGCATGCGAAAATCATCGGACTTATCCATGCCCCAAATCGCCCGGCTCAGGCTAGAAGGCTGGAATGAACGCCCTGACCAAGCCCAGCATGGCCCATAGCCGCCTCGCCACCCGCCTGCGGGAGAACCTCGCCGGCGAGGTGCTGTTCCACCCGGCCGATCGCGGCCGCTACGCCACCGATGCCTCGATCTATCAGGTCATGCCGGTGGGCGTGGTGGTGCCCAAATCCATCGAGGATGTGCAGGCGGCGATGAGCCTGGCACGGGAGGAGGGCGTCTCCATCCTCGCCCGCGGCGGCGGCACCAGCCAATGCGGCCAGACGGTCAATGACAGCCTGGTGCTGGATTGCAGCCGGTATTTGCGCCAACTCGTCAGCGTGGAGGGCGATGTGGCCCGGGTGCAGCCCGGCATCACCCTGGGCGCGCTGAACGAGGCGCTGAAACCGCATGGCAAATTCTTTCCCGTCGATCCCTCGACCTGGCAGCGCTGCACCCTGGGCGGCATGGCTGGGAATAATTCCTGCGGCAGCAAATCCATCCGCTATGGGCTGATGGCCGATAATACGCTGGGCATTGATGCTCTGCTGGCCGATGGCAGCCGGCATTTCTTTGGCGAAGGCGAGCCCAATACCGAGCTGGTGGCCCGCCTGCTGGCCCTGGGCGAGCGTGAAGCGGCGGAGATCGCAGCGGGCTTTCCCGAACAGCTGCGCCGGGTGGGCGGCTATAATCTCGATGCGCTGACGCCCGCCGGCCGCGCCGCCGGGCGGGGCAATCTGGCGCGGCTGCTGGTGGGCTCCGAGGGCACGCTGGCCTTTTCGGCGGCGCTGGACCTCAAGCTCTGGCCGATCAAACCGCGAAAAGTGGTCGGCATCTGCCAATTCCCCAGCTTCCGCAGCGCCATGCAGGCCAGCCAACACCTGGTGACGCTGAACCCGGAGGCGGTCGAACTGGTGGACCGCACCATGATCGATCTGGGCCGCTCCATCCCGATCTACCGCGCCACCATCGACCAGATGGTGAAAAACCCTGCGGGCGGCAGCGGCGAGCCGGATAGCCTGCTGATCGTGGAATTCCACGGCCATGAGGATGCGCCCCTGCTGGAATCCCTCGCCCGGCTGGAGGAGATGATGGCCGATCTCGGCCTGCCCGGCGCCGTGGTGCCCGCGGTGGATGGCGGCTTCCAGGCCCGCATCGCCGAGGTGCGCGAGGCGGGGCTGAACATCATGATGTCGATGAAGGGCGACGCCAAACCGGTCTCCTTCATCGAGGATTGCGCCGTCGCCCTGCCTGATCTGGCCGATTACACCGAGCGGCTGACCCAGGTCTTTGACCAATATGGCGTGAAGGGCACCTGGTACGCGCATGCGAGCGTGGGATGCCTGCATGTCCGGCCGGTGCTGAACATGAAGGATGGCGGCGATGTCCGCAAAATGCGCGAGATCGCGGAAAAATGCTTCGAACTGGTGCGTGAATACAAGGGCAGCCATTCCGGCGAGCATGGCGATGGCATCGTCCGTTCGGAATTCAACGAGCCGATGTTCGGCAGCCGCATCGCCCGCGCTTTCGAGGCGGTGAAGGACGCCTTCGACCCTCATGCCATGCTCAATCCCGGCCGCGTGGTGCGGGCGCCGAAAATGGATGACCGCAGCCTGTTCCGCTATTTCCCGGATTATGCCGCGACGCCGATGACCCCGGCGCTCGATTGGTCGGCGCATCCCAATGGTTTCCTCGGCGCCGTCGAGATGTGCAACAACAATGGCACCTGCCGAAAATTCGACGCCGGCACGATGTGCCCAAGCTATCGGGTGACGCGGGAGGAGCAGCACCTCACACGCGGCCGGGCCAATACGCTGCGCCTGGCACTGACCGGCCAACTCGGGCCTGAGGCTCTGGCCAGCGATGCCATGGGGGAGGCCATGTCGCTCTGCGTCTCCTGCAAGGGCTGCAAGCGCGAATGCCCGACGGGCGTGGACATAGCCCGGATGAAGATCGAGGTGCAGCATGCCCGCGGCCAGAAGCACGGGTTTTCGTTGCGCGAGCGGCTGGTGGCGGCGCTGCCGCGCTATGCCCCCATTGCCGCGCGGCTGCCCTGGCTGGCCAATCTGCGCAACCGCGTGCCGGCGCTGGCGCGGCTGATGGAAACCGCCACCGGCTTCGCCGCCAGCCGCGCTTTGCCCGAATTCGTCGGCAATCCCTTCCAGGACAGCGAGGCGCAAACCCCGGGCGGGCGGGAGGTCATTCTCTTCGGCGATACCTTCAACCGCTATTTTGAGCCGGAGAATTTGCGGGCCGCGGTGCGGGTGCTTGGCGCCGCCGGCTATCGGGTGCGCCCGGCCAGCGATGGCGGCAGGCCCTTGTGCTGCGGCCGGACCTATCTGGCGGCCGGCATGGTGGATAAGGCGCGCGCCGAGGCACAGCGCACGCTCGCTGCCCTCGCCGGCTCCGACGCGCCGGTGGTGGGCCTCGAGCCCTCCTGCCTGACCACGCTACGCGATGAATTTCTGGCCCTGCTGCCGGGGGCGCAGAGCGAGGCCCTGGCCGCCCGCGCCATGCTGATCGGTGAATTGCTCGACCGCGACAAGCCCGAACTGCCCTGGCGCGAGACAGCCACGACCGCCCATGTGCATGGCCATTGCCACCAAAAGGCCTTTGCCGCCTTCCCGCCGGCGCTGGCCGCGCTGGGGCGGATGCCGGGGCTGAAGGTGGCGCCCATCACCTCTTCCTGCTGCGGCATGGCCGGCAGCTTCGGCTATATGGCGGCGAACCAGACGGCGTCGCGCGCCATGGCCGAGGCCTCGCTGCTGCCGGCGGTGCGAGCCGCCGCGGCCGAGGACGTGATTGTGGCCGATGGCACCTCCTGCCGGCACCAGATTGAGGGGCTTTCCGGCCGCCGGGCAGTGCATTCGGTCATTCTGATGGATAGGGCGCTGCGTGACACCTGAGAGCATTCTGCAATTTTGGTTCGCCGAGGGGCCAGACACCCCGCGCGAGGTCTGGTTTCGCAAGAACCCGACCTTTGATGCCAGCATCCGCGATGCCTTCGCGCCCCTGCTCGCGCCGGCGCGCGAGGGGGCCTTGGATGATTGGGCCGCAACCCCGCATGGCGCCCTGGCCCTGCTGGTGGTGCTGGACCAGTTTCCCCGCAACCTGCATCGCGGCGAGGCGGCAGCCTTTGCCAGCGATGGCCATGCCCGCGCCATCGCAACCCGGCTGCTGGCCGGCCAGCAGGACCTGCTTCTCACCCCCACCGAGCGCATCTTCGCCTATCTGCCCTTCGAACACAGCGAGGCCATGGCGGATCAGAACCTCTCAGTGGCGCTGTTTGGCGGGCTGCGCGATAAGCCAGCGATGGCAAGACCGGGTGGCGCCATCGCCTATGCCTGGGCGCATCGCGCCGTGATCGTGCAATTCGGCCGCTTTCCCCATCGCAACCCGGCCCTGGGGCGGGCCAGCACGCCGGCCGAACTGGTCTATCTGGCGCAGCCCGGGGCGGGTTTTTGATCCGCCGCGCCGCGTTGACATCACGCGGCGCTGAGGCCAGGACGGGGGCATGAAAGCAGCAATCGTCACCGAGCAAGGCCTTGCCCTGCGCGATATCCCCATCCCCACCCCGGGGCCCGAGCAGATCCTGGTCAAGCTCCGCGCCATCGGCCTCAACCGCGCCGATCTGGGCGTGGCTGCGGGCCATGCGCATGGCGCGGTGGGCGGCATTGGCGCCATACCGGGGCTGGAGGCCGCGGGCGAGGTGGTGGAATGCGGCCCCGGCGTGCCCGACCATATCAAGCCCGGCATGCGGGTGATGGGGGGCATGAATTCCAGCTATGCCGAATACACCGTCACCGATTGGGGCCGGGTCAATCTGGTGCCCGACACCAATATGAGCTGGGAAGTGGCGGCCACCCTGCCGGTGGCGCTGCAAACCATGCACAATGCCGTGGCGACCCATGGGCTGGCCGGGCCGGGCAGCGCCGTGATGATTCAGGGCGCCAGTTCGGGCGTGGGGCTGATGGGCCTGCAGATCGCCAAATTCATGGGCGCCTCGGTCGTGGTGGGCAGTTCCACCAATCCTGAAAAGCGGGCGCGGCTGGCCGAATTCGGCGCAACCCTGGCGGTGGATACCAACAATCCAGGCTGGGTGAAGCAGGTGCTGGAGGCCACCGGCGGCAAGGGCGTCGATTCCGTGGTGGATATGATCAGCGGGCCTTTGGTCAGCCAGACCCTTTCCGCCACCCGCATTCTGGGCCGCATCATCAATGTCGGCCGCTTGGGTGGCGCCAAGGCCGAGTTTGATTTCGACCTGCATGCCGCGCGACGGATTTCCTATATCGGCGTGACCTTCCGCACCCGCAGCACCGAGGAGGTGCGCGAGATTGTCCGCCTCATGCGCGCCGATCTCTGGGCGGCGATGGAGGCTGGAAGCCTGGCATTGCCGATCGACCGCACCTTCCACCTCGATGACGTGGTCGAGGCGCTGGCACATATGAAGGCCAATGCGCATTTCGGCAAAATCGTGATGGTGACGGGCTGAAATTCGAAGGCCCGCCCGAAAAGGGCGGGCTGTGAAGCGGCGGGGTAAATGCCCGCCGGCGGAGCCGTTACTGTTTTAGGGCGGGCCTCAGGCCCCCAGCAGCCGCCGCATTTTGCGCACCGCACTGTCTGGGGTGGTATAGACTGGCTTTCCCGTCAGCGCCGCCACCGCCTCCGCGCAATGCGCCAGGCTGAACTGGGCGAGGCAGATCGCCTCGCAATCACCAAGCTCCGCCGCGGCGGCGACCACCAGGCGGTCATGCTCGGCCACATCGCCGCCATCGAGCGCCGCCAGCGCGCCGCGCGCCAGTGACAGCTTCAGCGTCACGCTTTCGGGGAATTCCGCCGGCATGGAATCCAGCGTCGGCTGAAAGCTGGAGAGCAGTCCCAGGCGGCGATGGCCCGCCACCGCCTCCTCGATCATCGCCTCATTGGGCTTGAACACCGGCATGGGCGCCAGTGCTGCCGCCACCGCCTCGATGCAGGGCCCAAAGGCCGAGCAGGTGAAGAGAATGCCATCCGCCCCGGTGCCGGCGGCATAGCGCGAGAGGGTGAGAAAACGCTCGGTCATGGCCGGCGTCAGGGCGCCGGCCTCGGCCAGATCAGCGGCGAGGCTGGTGTCGAGCAGGCTCATCAGCCGCGCTTCCGGCCAGAGCCGGGCAAAGGCGGCCTCAACGGGCGGCGGGCTGTGCCGCAGGGCATGGATCAGGGCGATACGCATCAGGCGGGCCTGCAACGACGAAGGGGTGAGGGAAATTCATTGCAGTCGGGGAAGATGATCTCATCGGCCGTGCGCCGGCGCACCCGCAGCAGGTTGGGGTCACCACCGCAGCCAAAGCCGGCATCCGGCGGTGGCCGATTGCCGAAGGCCCCACCCATGGGGGCGGCCGGCACGAAGCGGAACTCCAACCCATCGGGAATGGGCGCCACCGTTTCGATCAGCCGCTGGCGATAGGCCACATCGAGTGCGGTGGCGCGCAACACCACATCGCGCAGGAAGATGACCGTGGCGCCGCCCAGGCATTCCTGCCCGCCGATCTCGCCTGGCGGGAATTGGCCGCCGATCCAACTGCCAAACACCCATTCATGCGGAAGCGCCTGGCGCGGTTGGGCCAGCGCGGGCGTGGCCAGGACAAGACCGGTGGAGAGGAAGAAACGGCGTCGCATATGGCGGCCCTCGGAGAAACGGATGCGCTTTGGTATGCCTCAGCCGCTTCTACAGCAAGGCCCCCAGCACCCGGCCGCCGCGCATGGGCTCGGGCACCCCCGTGGTGGAGGGGTAGGAGAGCGCCAACCCGCGGGTGACGCGCGCGGCCAGCACGGCGAAGCATTGCGCCTCCAGCGCATCGCCATTCCAGCCCGCGACCTCCACGCCGCGCACCGGTTCGGCCAGCACGGCCGAGAGCGCCTTCATGATGGCCGGGTTGCGCCGGCCGCCGCCGGTGACCAGCCATTGCAGGGGGGGCTCGGGGAAATGTCGTGCAGCGATGGCGCAGCACACCGCGGCGAAGGCCACCAGCGTGGCCGCGCCATCCTGCGGTGAGAGCTGGTCCGCCCCGGCATCGCGAAACGCCTCGCTGAAATCCAGCCGGTCGAGCGATTTGGGCGGCGGGGCGGCGAGGTAGGGGTGCTGCATGAGCCGGCCCAGCACCGCGCCATCGGCGGTGCCGGCGCTGGCCAGATGGCCATCCTTATCATAGCCCATATTGAGGGATTTGCGCGCCCAGTCATCCAGCGGCCCATTGGCGGGGCCGGTGTCAAAGGCCAGCAGCGCGCCATCGGCACCGATATAGGTGACATTGCCCACGCCCCCGAGATTGAGCACCGCCAATGGCTTGGGCAGGCTCGCGGCCAGCGCGGCATGGGCGATAGGCACCAGCGGCGCCCCCTGCCCGCCTGCGGCCACATCGGCCGAGCGGAAATCATAGGCCACGAAAATACCGGTCATCTGCGCCAGCAGCCTGGGGTCGCCCACCTGCCAGGTGCGCCGCTCGGCCGGGCGATGGAGGATGGTCTGGCCGTGGAAGCCCAGCAATTCCGTTCCCTCGCCCAATTGCCTTTGGGTTTCGTCGCGGATTTTGATCACCGCTTCGCCATGGCGCTCCGTCAGGCGGCGAACCACATCGGCCAGCCAGGGGTCATCGGCGCTCAGGCCCGGCGCGGCGTCGAGCAGCAGGCGCAGGTCGCGGCGGAGTTCGG
Organism: Rhodovarius sp.; assembly: GCF_040399605.1. Classification (NCBI taxonomy): domain Bacteria; kingdom Pseudomonadati; phylum Pseudomonadota; class Alphaproteobacteria; order Acetobacterales; family Roseomonadaceae; genus Rhodovarius; species Rhodovarius sp. The sequence continues at coordinate 10,023 of NZ_JBBARU010000044.1, forward strand.
GCGCATAGGGCAGGGTAATGGCGGGGCCGAGACGCGAAACCGTCTCGCCATCGGTTTCCACCCAGGCGGCATCAACGCCATCGAGGCTGGTTCCGCTCATCAGGCCGATCGTCTTCAAACTTCGGATTGCCTGCATGATGGGTGTTCCCTGTGTCGGATTGGAAGCCCGCCGGTCCCAGATAGCGGGTCGTGGCAGGAGTCGAAAGACCGGGGCGTGACGCCGCCCATTGGTCGGGCCATGCTGGCATGATGACAGATCTCCAAGGGCGCGTGGCGCTGATCACAGGGGCCCAGCAGGGCATTGGCGCGGCATGCGCCTGGGCGATGGCAGAGGCCGGGGCGGATATCGCGCTCAATTGGCTGGACCAGGAGCCGCTGGAACTGGCGGCGAATATCCGCAGCCTGGGCCGGCGCTGCGCGCTGCTCCAGGGCGATGTCGCCACCGTGGCCGGCGGCAGGGCGCTGCATGAAGCGGCCGTGGCTGCGCTTGGGCTGCCTGATATTCTGGTCAATAATGCCGGAATATTCCCCCGCTGCAATTTTCTGGAGATGGAGGAGGCGGAATGGGATGCGGTGCTCGGCCTCAACCTCAAGGCCGGCGCCTTTCTCACCCAGGCCTTTGCCCGCGCCCTGGCGGGCAAGCCGGGTTCGGTGGTCAATCTCTCCTCCTCCGCCGTGCGCGGCGATGCGCGGGGGGTGCATTACTCCTCCAGCAAGAACGGCATTATCGGGCTGACCCGGGCCACCGCCCTGGCGCTGGCACCGCTGGGCATCCGGGTGAACGCCATCGCCCCTGGCATGACCGACACCGCCCAGCCGCGCTACGGCAATAGCGAGGCGGAGATTCTCGAAAGGGCCAAGACCTTCCCGCTCGGCCGCATCGGCCAGCCGGCCGAAATCGCCGATCTGGCGGTCTTCCTCGCTTCCAACAAGGCCAGCTTCGTCACTGGGCAGGTCTGGCACATCAATGGCGGTATGTATCTTGCGTAAATTCGCTGGCGTCTTCCCCTATCTCGTCTCGCCGATCGGCACCGATGGCGCGGTGCTGGAGGCGCCGTTGCGGGCGCTGGTGGAGCATCTCATCGCCTCGGGCGTGCATGGGCTGACGCCGCTGGGCTCCACCGGCGAATTCGCCTATCTCAACGCCCTGCAGCGGCGTGAGATTGTGCGCATCGTGGTGGAGCAAACCGGCGGCCGGGTGCCGGTTATCGCCGGTGTTGCCGCCACCACCACCGCCGATGCCATGGCCCAGGCGCGCGATTACGCGGGGCTGGGGGTGGATGGTATTCTGGCGCTGATGGAAGCCTATTTCCCCATCGCCGAGGCTGGCGTCGTGGCCTATTTCACCGCCATTGCGGATGCCACCGACCTGCCTGTGGTGCTCTACACCAACCCGAATTTCCAGCGCAGCGACCTCTCCTTGGGCGCGATCGAAAAGCTCAGCCACCATCCGCGCATCACCGCCATCAAGGATGCCTCGACCAATACCGGGCGGCTGCTCTCCATCCTGAACCGGGTGGAAGGGCGGATGGATGTCTTCTCGGCCTCGGCGCATATCCCGGCTGCGGTAATGCTGATCGGCGGCGTGGGCTGGATGGCGGGGCCAGCCTGCGTCATCCCCCGGCAATCGGTGCGGCTCTTCGAGTTGTGCCGGGCGGGCGATTGGGCGGCGGCGCTGCCGCTGCAGCGCCAACTCTGGCGGATCAATGAGCTTTTCGCGCAATACGCGCTGGCCGCCTGCATCAAGGGCGCTTTGCAATGGCAGGGCTTCGCGGTGGGCGACCCGCTGCCGCCGCAGGCGCCGCTTTCGGCCGAGGGGCGCGCGGTGGTGGCAGAGGCCCTGGCGGCGCTCGGCGAGCCGCAGGCCAATGGGCATGGATGATGATGACGAGGAGGAAGGTGCTGCCATCCCGGCAGGCACACCCTTCTACATGACGCCGGCGGGCTATGCCGCCATCCAGGAGGAACTGCGGGCTCTGTGGTATGACGAGAGGACCAAGGTGGTGGAGATCGTCTCCTGGGCGGCGGCGCTCGGCGACCGGTCGGAAAACGCCGATTACCAGTATGGCAAGCGCCGGCTGCGCGAGATTGACCGCCGGGTGCGTTTTCTCCGCAAGCGGGTGGATAATGCGCAGGTGGTGGACCCCGCGGCGCAGACCAAGCGGGACCGTATTTTTTTCGGTGCCACCGTCACCTATGCTCGCGCCGATGATTCCGAAACGACGGTGATGATCGTGGGCTCCGAGGAGGGGGATGCCGACCACGGAAAGATCTCCTGGCTCGCCCCCATCGCCCGCGCGCTGTTGGGCAAGGGCGTGGGGGATATGGCCCGTGTGCAACTTCCAACCGGAGCGGAGGAGCTGGAAATCCTGGCGATCCACTACCCGTGAGTCCGAAGGCGCGCGCCGTATTGGCACTCGGCCTAGCCCAGACCATGGCCTGGGGCGGCAGCTATTACATCCCGGCCATTCTGGCAGCACCCATGGCGCGGGATTTGGGCCTGGCCACGCCCACGGTGTTTGCGATTTTCTCGGCGGCGCTGTTGCTTTCGGCCTTTATCGGCCCGGCGGCCGGCCGCGCCATTGACCGCCATGGCGGGCATTGGGTGCTGATGGCCTCGAACCTGATCATGAGCGCGGGGCTTTTCACCCTGGGGCTGGCGCAGGGTTTCTTTGGGCTGTGCCTGGCCTGGGCGCTGCTGGGGCTGGGCATGGGCATGGGGCTTTACGAGGCCGGCTTCGCCACGCTGGCCAAGCTATTCGGCACGGGGGCGCGCGGGCCGATCAGCGGCATCACCCTCTTTGCCGGCTTCGCCAGCACCGTGGCCTGGCCGTTTTCCACTTGGCTGGAGGCGCATTATGGCTGGCGCGGCGCCTGCATGGTCTGGGCCGTCATCATGCCCTTGCTGGGGCTGCCGCTGAATGGCTGGCTGCTGCCGCGCCGGGCCGAGGCTGCGGTGGCGGCGGCGGTGGCTGCTGCCCCCGCCGGGCGCCCGCCCGGGCTGCTGGCGCTGGCGCTGCTGGCCTATGTCTTCGCGGTGGCCGGCTTCACCTCGGCGGCGATGGCGGCGCATTTGCCGGGCATGCTCACCCTGGCCGGGGCCAGTGCCGCCACGGTGGTGCTGGCCGGCGCGCTGCTCGGGCCGGCGCAGGTGGGTGCTCGGCTGCTGGAAATTGGCGTGCTGCGGCGCTGGAGCCCGCTGGTCTCTGCCACCCTGGCCAATGCGACGCATCCGCTGGGGGTGCTGCTGCTGATGCTCTGGGGGGCGCCGGCGGCCATTGCCTTCGTGCTGCTGCATGGCGGGGGCAATGGTATTCTCACCATCGCCCGCGGCACGCTGCCGCTCGCGCTATTCGGCCCCGCCGGCTATGGCGGGCGCACCGGTTGGCTGGCGGTGCCGGCGCGCTTTGCCGCGGCCGCCGCCCCCGTGCTGTTTGGGCTGCTGCTGGAGCGGTTTGGCGTGGCGGCCATGTGGTTCACCGCTGCCCTCTCCTTGGCGGCGATTGCATCCCTCGCCATCCTGGCCCGCATCACGCGTGAGGAAACCCGATGAACAAAGCCGCCGCACTGCGCGCCCTATTAGCCCGTGAGAGCATCACCACCCTGCCCGGCTGCTGGGATGCGCTGAGTGCGCGCATGATCGAGCGCGCCGGCTTCCCCGCAGCTTTCATGAGCGGCTATGCGGTGAGTGCTGCGCGCATCGGCCTGCCCGATGCCGGGCTGATCTCCTATGGCGAGATGCTCTCCGCCGGGCGCGACATCTGCGCCGCCACCGCCATTCCCATCGTGGGCGATGCCGATACCGGCTTTGGCAACCCCGCCAATGTGCGCCGCGCGGTGCAGGGCTATGCCCAGGCCGGCTTCGCCTGCGTGATGATCGAGGATCAGGTCTTCCCCAAGCGCTGCGGCTATGCCCAAGGGCTGGCGGTGGCGCCGCGGGACGAGGTGCGCCTCCGCCTCCAGGCCGCGCTTGACATGCGCGATGAGATCCGTGCCGCCGGCGGTGATCTGCTGGTGATCGGCCGCACCGATGCCCGCCCGGCGGAGGGGCTGGAAGAGGCGTTGTGGCGGGCGGAAGCCTTCGCCGATATGGGCGCCGATATCGTCTATTTCGAAGGCCCGCAGAGTGAGGCGGAAATGGCCGAGTTGAACCGCCGCGTGGCCACGCCCACCATGCTGGCGCAAATCGAAAAGCCCGGCCGGCCCTGGCTGAACGCCCCCCAGGCCGAGGCGCTGGGCTATAAGCTGTTGCTGCTGGGCGTCACCCTGCTCAACGCCACCATCCGCGCCCAGCAGGATGCGCTGGCCGAAATGGCGGCCCAAGGCAGGGCCGAGCGGCTGGTGAGCTTTGACACGCTTTACGAGACCGTGGGCTTCGAAGATTACTACGCGATCGAACGCCGCTATTTGGCCTGAAGCATCCGCAGCAGCGCGGCGTTGAAGGCATCGGGCGCCTCATACATCACCCAATGCCCAGCACCGGGGATGATGTGCGAGATCAGTTCCGGCCGGGCCTCGTGCAGCATGGCCAGGCGCTGTGGGATATGCGGCCAGGCCACCTGGTCGAACTCGCCCCAGATCGCCCGCATGGGCGCGGCCACATGCGGCAATTGGTCCTTCAGCGATGAGCCGGAGGCGAAGCCGCGGCTGCGTAGCCGGGCATTCACCGTATTCCATTCCTGGATTCGCACCGCCTCGTCATCGATATTGGCCGGGTTCTTCAGCATCAGCGCATTGAGGTTGAGGCGGTGGGTGGCCATCCGCTCCTCGCCCTGCTTGTCGCGGATTTTCAGCAATTCCACCGGCTGGCGCTGGAAGCCCAGCGAGGCGGCGCCGATGATGGTGTGGCTGCGCACATGCGCGCCCTCGATTGCTGCGAGGTGGCTGCCGATATTGGAGCCGAAGGAAAATCCTGCCAGGTCATAGAGCCGCTCAGGGCCGAGCAATTCCGCGAGGCTGGCCGCGAGGGCGGCGGCCACGCTATGCGGTTCGGCCGGGCCGGGGGCCATGGCGCTCTCGCCCAGGCCGGGCATATCCGCCGCCAGCACGGTGTAGCTTTCGGCCAGGAAGCGGATATTGCGTACCCAATGCCGCCAGGAGCCGGTGCCGCCATGCAGCAGCACCAGCACCGGGCCGGAACCCCAGCGATACCAGACGATTTCCCCCTCGCCACCCAGGGGGGCGAGGCTGGTGGTCAAGCGTTGGGCTTGGGCGTGCAGGGTCTCAAAAAGCATCACGGGTCCTTGGTGTTGCGGGCGCGGCGCGCCTCGCTGCGGGCTATCCAGGTGGTGGCGGTGAAGATGATCAGCGCGCCGAGCAATGTGGTTTGGCTCGGCACTTCGGAAAAGACCAGCAAGCCCCAGCCCGCGGCCCAAATCAGGTCGAGGAATTTCAATGGCTGGGCGGCCGAGATATCGGCCAGCGAAAAGGAGCGGGTCATGCAGAAATGCCCCAGGCTGCCCATCAGCCCGCAGACCAGCACCATCCCCCATTGCGTCGCATCCGGCCAAACCCAGCCGGGCAGCGCGAGCGGCAGGCTGAAGACCGAGACGGTGATGGATTGCCAGACCACGATCACCTGCGGGCTGTCGCGCTTGGTCAGCGCCTTGGTGATGAGGAAGGAGGCGGCGAAGAGCGGCGCCGAGCCCAGCATGATGAAATTATAGATGCCACCCTCGCCCGACATGCGCGGCGCCACCACCACGATCACCCCGGCAAAGCCGATGGCGGCCGCCACCCAGCGCTGCCACACCGCCTTTTCCTTGAGGAACACCACGGCACCCAGCATGATGAAGATCGGCGTGGTGAAGCTGAGTGCGGTGAGATCAGCCATGGGGATATGCGGCAGTGAGGTGAACCACAGGCTCAACCCCGCCGTATGCACCAGCCCGCGCCAGGCCTGGCCCGCCATGCCATGCGGCCGATAGGCGACCATGCCATCGCGCAGGATCAGCGGCAGCATTACCACCAGCCCCATGAAATAGCGCAAAAACTGCGCCTGATAGACATCCATGCTGTGGGTGAGCACCCGCATCACCGCATTCATCGAGGTCAGGATCAGCCCGGCAAGGATGGCATAGGCCAGCCCCTGGGCCGCGCGCGGCAATCGGGCGAGCGGGTTCATATCCGCCAAACTGCGCCCCCCCGCGCCCTTGCGGAAGCCCCGTTCGGCACTAGGCTTAGGACAACCTACGGAGATCCCCCCATGCCCGATACCAATATGCCCAACCTGAAATTCGGCATCGGCCAGTCGGTCCCCCGCCAGGAGGACCCTGTCCTGCTGAAGGGCCAGGGCCGTTACACCGATGACCTCGCCCGCCCTGGCCAGGTCTATGCCGTGATGGTTCGCAGCCCCTACGCGCATGGCGTGATCAAGGGAATCGACACCGCTGCCGCCCGCGCCATGCCGGGCGTGCTGGGCGTCTACACCGCGGCCGATCTGGCCAGCTATGGCACCATGGGATGCGCGCTGCCTTTGAAGAGCAAGGATGGCTCGGCCCTGCGCAACACCGCCCGCCCGCCACTAGCGGCTGACCGGGTGCGCTTTGTGGGTGACCCGGTGGCCTTCGTGGTGGCCGAAAGCCGCATGGCGGCGCGCGATGCGGCGGAGATGGTGGAACTCGACATCGAAACCCTCGATGCGGTGACGGAGGCGAGTGCCGCTGGTGCCGCACCGGCGCTCTATGACGATATCGCCGATAATTGCGTGCTCGATTTCCATTTCGGGGATAGCGCCAAGGTGGCGGCGGCCTTCGCCTCGGCCGCGCATGTCACCCGCCTCGATATCCGCAATTCCCGCATCGTGGTCTGCGCCATGGAGCCGCGCGCTGCGATCGGCGAATGGGAGGATGGCCGCTGGACGCTGCATGTGGGCAGCCAGGGCGTGTTTGGCCTGCGGGCGCAAATGGCCGGCATCATGGGCGTGAAGACGGAAGAATTCCGTGTGCTGACCGGCAATGTCGGCGGCAGCTTCGGCATGAAGGCCAGCGCCTATCCGGAATATGCCTGCCTGCTGCATGCCGCCCGCGCGCTGGGCCGGCCGGTGAAATGGACCGATGACCGCTCGGGCAGCTTCCTCTCCGACCAGCATGGCCGCGACCATGAAACCACCGCCGAGCTGGCGCTGGATGCTGAGGGCAAATTCCTTGCCGTGCGGCTGACCAGCTTCGCCAATATGGGTGCCTATCTGGCGACCGTGGCGCCGCTGATGGGCACCGGCAATTTCGTCAAGAATATCCAGAGCAACTACGCGACACCGCTGATTGAGGTGAACACGCGCTGCATGCTCACCAATACCACGCCCGTCTCGGCCTATCGCGGCGCCGGCCGGCCGGAGGGCAATTACTATTTCGAGCGGCTGATCGAGACCGCGGCCAAGGAAATGGGCCGCGATGCGCTGGCGCTGCGCCGGCTGAACCACATCCCCAGCAGCGCCATGCCTTATAAGGCGGCCTCGGGCAGCGTTTATGATGGTGGTGAATTCTCCGCGCTGCTCGACCAGGCGGTGGTGGCGGGCGATTTTGCCGGCTTCCCGGCCCGCCGGGCCGAGGCTGCGGCGCGCGGAATGTTGCGCGGCATCGGCGTGGGCAATTTCCTCGAATGCACCGCGCCGCCCACCAAAGAGCAGGGCGAGTTGCGCTTTGAGAAGGATGGGTTGGTGACCATCATCACCGGCACGCTCGATTACGGCCAGGGGCATTGGAGCGCCTTCGCCCAGGTGCTGCACAGCACGCTGGGCGTGCCATTCGAGAGCGTGCGGCTGATGCAGGGCGACAGCGACCTGCTGATCGCCGGCGGCGGCACGGGCGGTTCCAAATCGCTGATGGCCTCGGGGGCGGCCATCGTTGAGGCCTCGGCGCTGGTGATCGAAAAGGGCAAGCCGCTGGCGGCCGAGGCGCTGGAAGCTGCGGTGGTGGATATCGAGTTCAGCGCCGGCCAATTCGCCATTGCCGGCACTGACCGCAGGATCGGCATCATGGAACTGGCAGCGAAGCATCCGGGCAAGCTGGATGTGCGCCATGTCTTCGAGGAAGCACCGCAGGCCTATCCCAATGGCTGCCACCTGTGCGAGGTGGAAGTGGACCCGGAAACCGGCATCGCCCAGGTCGTGTCCTATACCACGGTCAATGATTTCGGCGTGGTGGTGAACCCGCTGCTGGTCGAGGGCCAGGCCCAGGGCGGCATCGCCCAGGGCATTGGCCAGGCGCTGTATGAGCGGGTGGCCTATAGCGAAGAGGGCCAGCCCATCACCGGCAGCTATATGGATTACTGCCTGCCGCGCGCCGATGACCTGCCCAATATCGGCTTTTCCAGCCGCCCGGTGCCGGCCACGACCAACCCGCTCGGCGCCAAGGGCTGCGGCGAGGCCGGCTGCGCTGGCTCGATGCCCGCGGTGATGAATGCGCTCTGCGACGCTTTGGGTGTGGCGCATATCGACATGCCGGCCACGCCCGAGGTGGTGTGGCGGGCCTTGCAGGCCAAGGCGGGCTGATAAAGGGCGCTTGGGGAGGGCGCGGCCGCCTTCCCCAAGCCTGCATGTTACCGCAGCACCACCAGCGCCAGGGTGCCGCAAAACAGCACGGCGAGGATACTGGGCAGCAATAGACGCCAGATCGCCGCCGGCCTCGTTCCATCGGCCAGCAAGCCGCAGAGCATGGCCAGGCCCGAGGCCCCCATGCCCGCCCCGGCGCCTCCGCCGAAATTGTGCAAACCCGCCACCAGCGCGGGCGCCAACCCGGCCTCCTGGCCCAAAGCGGCCTGCACCGGCATCAGCGCGGCATTGCTGCCCACGTTGGTGCCGGTGATGACGCCCGAGACCACCGCCATCGGCAAAATGGCGTAAGGTGCTGCGGGGCCGAGCGCATGGGCCAGATCCTCGGCCAGACCGGCCGCGATGCCGCTGCCCGCCAGCCATCGCCCCAGCAGCACATAGAGCAACATCGCCAGCGCCGGCCGCGCGGCGCGGCGCAGCGCCGCCGGCGCCTCGCCAAGCCGCCCGCGCGCCAGCATCACCCCCAGCGCCACCAGCAGCAGCACCACCGCCACATGGGTGATGGGAAAAACCGGAAACGCCGCAAAGGGCTTCCAGCCCGGCGGCTGCGGCCAGAGCCGGGCCGCCAGCAGGGCGGCCACCAGCAGCAGATAGGGCGAAGCAGCCCGCAGCGCCCGACGCAGATCATCCGGCGGGTCGGCCCGCCAAAGCGCCAGCACGGTGACAATGCCCGAGGCGATCACGCCCGCCACCTCGAAAGGCCCAAGCGCATTGGCCAGCAACAGCAGCGCGCCCAGCAGCGCCAGCAGGCCGAACTGGATCCATTTCTCCCGCCCATCGGCGGCGGCACCTGCCATGGCCATGAAGCGCCAAAGCAGCGGGGCCAGCAGCAGCAACCACAGCATGGTGGGCCAGGCGGCGATGCGCGCCACCTCCTGCGGCGCCACCCCGGCAATGGCGCTGCCCAGCGAGGTGCCCGGCCCCAGCCCGCCCCAGGGCACCATGGTCAATGCCTGCACCGCCAGGGCCGCCGCCAGGGCGCCGCGCACGCCCATGCTGCGCAGCGCGCTCAACGCAAACACCGCGCCGACCGAAAAGCCGGTCACCGATTCAAGAAAAACCCCAAGCGGCAGGCTGACGGCAAATATCCGCGCCGGGCTGATCGGCCGCGCCTCGGCCGGGCCTGGGGCGGAAACCGCGGCATGAAACAGCAGCCCACCTGCCACCACCGCCACCGGCTGCCCGGCCAGGAAGCCCGCCAGCAGGCTCTCGCGCAGCAAAAATCCGCCCAGCTCCGCACCTTGCAGCGCGAGCAGCGCCGGCAGCGCGGCCAGCAGCGCCCCGCAGCAGGCGATGATCGGGCTCACCCGGCCACTGGCCAGCAGCCCGAGCAGCACCAGCAGCGGCGCAACCTCCAGCAGGATCAAGCCCGCGCCTCCGCCACCGTGATGATGAGGGCACCGATCAGGATGAAGCCAGCGCCCAGAAAGGCCCAGCCATCGGGCACCTCGGCAGGGATAAACCAGCCCAGCGCGCCGATGATGATGAGCCGCAGATACTGAAACGGCGTCACGGCACTGGCCTCACCCGCCCGCAGCGCCTCGGTCACTAGCACGATCATGGCGGGGCAGATGGTGGTGAAGCCCAGCAGCCAAAGCACATCCAGCCAATCCAGCGGCTGCCAGGCCCGTATCGCGAAGGGCGCCACCAGCAGCACCGTCACCACCGCCAGCCAGGCCAGGATGGTGGGGGTGCTGTCGGTGCTGGTCAGCCGCCTGGTGGTGAGGGTGATGCCGCACCAGGCCAGCGCCGCGGCAATGGCAATCACCGCCCCGGGCAGCGAGACCTCAGCCCCCGGCCGCAGCATCACCGCCACACCGGCAAAGCCCGCCAGCGTGCCGGCCCAGCGGGCAAACCCCACCCGCTCGCCCAGCAGCGGCTGCGCGAGGAGGGTGGTGAACATCACATTGGTGAAGGAAAGGACGGTGGCGGTGGCGAGATCCAGATAGGCGAAGGACCAGTAATAGAGCCCCCAGGTCGCCGCCGAGCAGAGCCCGCGCAGCACATGCAGGGGTGCGCGTTCGGTGGAGAAGATCGCCATCCCGCGCGTCGCCAGGAAAGGCAATGTCCATAAAGCCTGGCCGAGGGCGCGGGCCATCACCTGGATTTCGATGGGAATGCCACGGGCGATCATCGCGCGCACCAGCATGGCCTCGAAGGCGAAGACGCAGGCGGCGGCAGCCATGAAGGCGGCGCCACGAAGATTGCCGGAGCGTTTCATTCCGCCACTGTGCCTGCCTCAGGGGCGTTTCGCCCACCCCTTGCGTGCATGGCGGGGATGCATTGCACTGCAGGCCTCACACCCGTCCCGCTGGAGTTGGCCCGATGAATCTGCGCTTTGATGATAAGATTGTGGCCGTCACCGGCGCCGGGCATGGCTTTGGCCGCGCCACGGCCGAGTTGTTTCTCAGCCTGGGTGCGACAGTGCACAGCACCGATCTCAGCGGTGCCGACCTGCCCGGCCATGGCCATGCCGGCGATCTGACGGCGCCGGGCGAGGCGGCGCGCTGGATCGCCAGCATCCCCCGGCCGGTGGATATCCTGGTCAGCAATGCCGGCGGCGTGCGCGGGCAGGTGCATCGGCCGCTGGAGGAGGTGCCGGATGAGGATTGGCACGCCGTCATCGACATCAACCTGCATGCGCATTTCCTGCTGGCCAAGGCGGTGGCGCCGGGGATGAAGGCGGCGAAGTCGGGGCGCATCGTCACCATTTCCAGCGGTGCCGGGCTGCAGCCCAGCCGGACCGGCATCCAGGCCTATACCAGCGCCAAGCACGGGCTGATCGGCCTGACCCGGCAATTGGCGCATGAGCTGGGGCCGCATGGCATCACTGCCAATTCGGTGGCGCCGGGGCTGATGCTGACCAACGCGGCCTCCATCGCGCAATGGGAGGCCTATGGCGCCGAGGGTCAGGCGCGGGTGATGAGCAGCATCGCCGCGCGCCGGCTGGGCCAGGCGGCCGATATCGCAAATGCGGTGATGTTCCTGGCCAGCCCGCTGGCGAGCTATATCAATGGCCAGGTGCTGGTGGTCGATGGCGGGAAGTAGCGCCACCTGACCGCCATGCGCGCCCTGCCGGCGGCCAGCCTCGCCCTTTTATGCATGGCCGTAGCGGCGATGCATCTGCTGCGCGGCATGCCGCTACCGGGCTGGAATAGCGGCTATGATGGCGGTTTCCACATCGTCATGCTGACGAATTTGGCGCAGGAGCCCTGGCGGGGGGTCTTGCCGCCGCTGTGGTTCTTCGAGGCCACCGCCGGGCTGGGCAGCCCTGCGCCCATCTTTTATGGCCCCGGCGCCTATCTGCCGGCGTTGGCGCTGCTGTGGCTGGGCATGGCGCCGGATACGGCGCTTTCGGCGGTGCTGGCCCTGGCGCGGGTGCTCGGCGGGGTGGGCGTGACATTATGGGTGGCGCGGCGTGGCGCATCGGCCTCCGGCGCGGCGGTTGCAGGCGCAATCTGGCTGCTCTTCCCCGCCTGCCTGCTGCATGGGCCGCTGATGGGGTTTCGCTATGCCGAGACGGTGGCGGTGGGCCTGCTGCCATGGCTCTTGCTGGCTGCGGACCGTGCGATGCTGCCGGGCCAGCGCCGCATCCCCTTGCTGCTGATCGCGCTGGGCTATGGCCTGCTGGCCATCACCCATCTGCAACAAACCCTACTGGCGGCGCTGATCATTCCCGCCTGGGTTGCGGCCACAAGGGGGAGACGCGCGGGTTTCATGGTGATGCTGGGCGGCGTGGCGGGGGCGGCGCTGGCCGGCTGGTTTCTGCTGCCCGCCGCCCTGTTGCGGCCGCTGATCAATGAGGAGGGATGGAACGCAGCAGCGCGGATGGCACAGATGGCGCTGTTCAGCGGCGCAGAGGCCGGGCCGGTCGCGGCCTCATGGGCGATGCTCTACCTCTCCTGGGCGCTGGGGCTGGGCTTGGCACTGGCCGGGATGGCACGCCCCGGCGGTGGGGCCGCCTGCGCCCGCTGCGCCGCCCTGCTCTGCCTGAGCATGGTGCCACCACTCACCTGGCTTTGGCCGCATCTACCCATCATCGTCTATGTGCAATTTCCCTGGCGGCACATGCCCTGGCTCTCCTTGATGGCGGGGGGCGTTGCCGCCGGGCTATGGATGGCAGGCGGGCGGGCCAGGCGGGTGGTGATGCTTGTGCTGGCTTGCATGGCGCTGCTGCTGCTCTACCCCTGGGCCGAGAGGTTGCCGCTGCCGCCGGGGGCGGCGATGGCCTATCGCGATGCGCTGCTGCAATACCCCGCCGAGCGCGACCCGGCGCGCTTCCGCCAGCCCTTTTATGCCGAGTTTATGCCGCCTGAGTATCTGCCGGCCGCCGCCATCCAATCCGGGCTGGGCTGGCAGGAGCAGGATGCGCGCCGGGCCATTCTGGCGCGCATCTGCGCGGCCCAGCCATGCGCCGTGCTGGATCGCAGCCGCCCGGGGCAGCCGCGCGCGATGCTGCCGCAGGGTGAGGCGGTGTTGCTGCCGCTCTTCCACTGGCCTGGGCTGCGCTGCACGGGTTGTGAACTGAGCCTGGACATCGCAACTGGGCTGGCCCGCGCGCGGCTCTTGCCGGGCCGCGGGCCATTGGTGGTGATCAGCGCCGCCGCCCTGCCGGTGCAGCGGCTGGGGCTGGCCATCTCGGCCGCGGCGCTGCTGGCATGGCTGGTCGCCCTGGCGCTCTCAGCCCTCAGCGCGGCCCGGGATAGGGGCAGCCCTGGGCGTGGGTATAGACGGCATAAAGCCCCTGCGCCGCCGCCATGAAGAGACGGTTGCGGTGCCGCCCGCCAAAGGCGACATTGGCGCAGCGCTCGGGCAGGCTGATATGGCCAATGGCGGCGCCGGCCTTGTTGAAGACCCGCACGCCATCCCATTCATCGGTGCCCATGCCCCAGCCGCACCAGAGATTGCCATCGATATCGACGCGGAAACCATCCGGCGTCTCCCCCGGCGCGCAGCGAATGAAGACGCGCGGCGCCGACAGCGTCGCCCCCCGCACGTCACAGACCAGGAATTCCCGCGGCTCGGCCCGCGAGGCGACGATATAGAGCTTTGATTCATCGGGGCTGAAGGCCAGGCCATTGGGACCGGGAATGCCCTCCGCCACCAGCGTGACCTCGCCGCTCTGGCCATCGATGCGATAGACATTGCCCGGCAATTCGGCCTCGGCCTTGTCGCCCTCGTAATAGCCGGCAATGCCGAAGGGCGGGTCGGTGAACCAAATGCTGCCATCGGTCTTCACCACGACGTCATTGGGCGAATTCAGCCGCTTGCCGCGGAAATGCGTGGCGAGTTCGGTGATGCTGCCATCATGCTCGGTGCGGCTGATGCAGCGCCCGCCATGCTCGGCCGAAATCAGCCGCCCCTCACGGTCGCGCGTATGGCCATTGGCCTGTCGGGAGGGTTTGCGGAAATGGCTCACCGCCCCGGTCTCCTCATCCCAGCGCAGGATGCGATTATTGGGGATGTCGCTCCACAGCAGGCAGCGCTGATCGCCGAACCACACCGGCCCCTCACCCCAGCGTGTGCCGGTGTAAAGCCGCTCCACCGCGGAAAGCACGATATGATAGGCGCGAAAGCTCGGGTCGAGCACACGGATTGCAGGGTCGGGATAGCGTGCGCTGGGTTGCCAGGTCATTGATCTTTCCTTGGGACGCTGTTCTGGCCCATGCTTGCGCCATGCATATCGCTCCGCAAGGCGCTGCCGCCGTTCCAGACAGCCAAGATGTCAATTTCTTTACGGTCGACCCCTGGGGGGCGGCCATGGCGCGGCTTTATCTGCCGCCGCCGCTCTACGCCCATCTGATGCCGCATTTCGAAACCCTAGGCGGCCTGGTCGGCGGCGCTTTGGATGGCGAGGCCGCGGCAGCGGACCGCAACCCGCCGCAATTGCACCACCGCAACCGCCGTGGCGAGGATGTGCAGCATATCGAGTACCACCCCGCCTATCTGAGCATGACGCGGCGTGCCTTCTCCGATTATGGCTTCGCCGCCATGAGCCATCGGCCGGGGGTGCTGGGCTGGCCTTCCGCCATGCCAGCGGCAGCGAAATACGCCCTGACCTATTTGTTTGTGCAAAGCGAATTCGGCCTGATGTGCCCGGTCAATATGACCGATAGCCTGGCCCGCACCCTCCGCCGCTATGGCTCGGCCGAATTGGTGGCGCGCTACCTGCCGGCGCTGACAAGCACCGATATGGACAGCCTGCGCCAGGGCGCGATGTTCATGACCGAGCAGGGCGCGGGCAGCGATATCGCCAATACCGCGGTGATCGCCGAACCGGCGGAGGATGGCAACTGGCGGCTGCGCGGCGAGAAATGGTTCTGCTCCAACCCCGATGCCGGCATGGCGCTGGTGCTGGCTCGGCGCGGTGACAGCCCGGGGCTGAAAGGCGTCTCGCTCTTTCTGCTGCCGCGCGAATTGCCCGATGGCACGCTGAACAGCTACCGGATCGTGCGGCTGAAGGACAAGCTGGGCACCCGCTCGATGGCCTCGGGCGAGATCTCGCTGGCCGGGGCCACGGCCTATCTGGTGGGCGAGCCGGATGCCGGCTTCAAGCAGATGGCGGATATGGTGAATTCCTCCCGGCTGTCCAATGGCGTGCGGGCGGCGGGGATGATGCGCCGGGCCTGTGCCGAGGCGATTTTCGTGGCCCAGCGCCGGGTGGCCTTTGGCAAAAGACTGATCGAGATGCCGCTGATGCGCCGGCAATTGACCAAAATGATCCTGCCCGCCGAACAGGCCCGCAGCATGCTGTTCCAGACCGCCGATGCCATGACCCGCGCCGATGCCGGCGACGAGGCGGCGCGGAAATTGCTGCGGGTTCTGACGCCGCTGATCAAGTTCCGCGCCTGCCGCGATGCCAGAAAGGTGGCCGGCGATGCGATGGAGGTGCGCGGCGGCTGCGGCTATATTGAGGACTTCCCTGATGCGAGGCTGCTGCGCGACAGCCATCTGGGCAGTATCTGGGAGGGCACGTCCAATATCGTGGCCCTCGATGTGCTGCGCGCGGCCGAGCGTGAGGGCGCCTTGCCGGTGCTGGCAGCCCATGTGGCCGGGTTGCTGGGCAATGCCCGGCCTGATCTGCATGACGCCCTGGCCCGGGCGCAGGCCCTGACCCAGGCGGCGCTGGGCAATCCCGCTTTGGCGCGGCAGGCCGCCAGCGCACTGTATCACACCACCACCGCGGCCGCCCTGCATTGGGAGGGCGAGCGCCTGCCCTGCCCCGCCCGCGCCGCGCTCTCGGCGCTGGTGCTCCACCACCGCCTCGCCCCGCGGGACCCGCTGGCCCAGCGCGACGATACCGCGCAGGAAGACGCCGTGCTGGCGATGTTCTAAGGCCTATGGCCGGGCCCACGCGGCGTTCACATGCGTTCACGGGGCGTGGGCTAGGCATCGCTGAGAGGATGATAAAGCGTTTACGGCGATGCCGCCCCAACGCATCACGGTCTATCCGAGAAAGGCCTGAGTCCAGGCCGCGTGCTCGGCCTCACGCCCTGCCATCTTGGCCAGGGCGGGCGGGGCGGTGCCGGTGATATCGGCCGGTTTGGTGCCCTCGCGCAGCGCCTTGAGCGTGGCATGCACCGCCTGGATCGCCGCCTGGATCGGCAAATGCCCCTGCAGCGCCACCCGCACCCCCCGGCTGGCCAGATAATCGCGATCGGCAATGGCGGGGGTGAGCGTGCCCAGGATGAGCGGCAGGGTTGCCACCTCGGCCAGGGCATCGAGTTCGGCCCGGGTGGTCACGCCTGTCAGGAACAGCCCATCGGCCCCGGTGGCGCAATAGGCCCGCGCCCGCAGCAGCGCGTCATCAAGGCCATTGATCGAGGTGGCGCCGGTGCGGGCGAGGATGGCCAGGCTGGGATCCACCCGCGCGGCCAGGGCAGCGCGGACCTTGCCCACACCCTCATCGAGGCTGATCAGCCGGGGCTTTTCCACGCCATAGGGCCGCGGCAATTCGGTATCCTCGATCGACATGGCCGAAACGCCGGCGACCTCCAACTCCTCCACCGTGCGCATCACATTAAGCGCATTGCCGTAGCCATGATCGGCATCGACCACCAGCGGCAGCGTGCAGGCGCGGTTGATGCGAAGCGCCTGTTCGGCGAATTCGGTGAGGGTGAGGGTGATGAGGTCGGGTGCGGCCAGCACCGTCAGGGAGGCGATGGAACCGGCGAACATGCCCAGCTCAAAGCCCAGGCTTTCGGCGATGCGCCCGGTCAGCGGGTCATGCACCGAGGCGGGATGGATGCACGCACTCCCCGCCAATACCGCCCGTGCCGCCTCACGCCGCTTTTGCCACTTCATCGCAGGACCTCCCCATATTGCGGCCCCATGATGGCGCGCATAGCGTGTGGGGGAAACACGGAGGGGCGCCATGAGCGACAGATTTCATCGCAACGAGGCCGGTGACGAGAAGTATCTGGTTCTGCATGAGTTCATCAAGGAAGCGCGCAAGAAGCTGAACCACAACACCTGGGACTACCTGGTGGGCGCGACCGAGAGCGAAACCACCCTTGCGCGCAACCGCATGGCGCTGGACACGGTGGCGCTGCGGCCGCGGGTGCTGGGCGATGTGAGCCATGTTGACGCGAGTGTGGATTTCTATGGCCACCGGATCCGGCTGCCGGTGCTGCTGGCGCCGGTGGGCTCGCTGGAATCCTTCGAGGCCGGCGGCGGCGCCTCGGTCGCCAAGGGCGCGGGCGCTTTTGGCGTGCCCTTCATCCTCAGCAGCGTGAGCCAGCCGGGCATCGAGGAGACCGCGGCAGCGGCGACCGGCCCCAAGGTCTTCCAGCTTTATGTCCGCGGCGACCATGACTGGCAGGATGCCATTGCCAAACGGGTGATCGCGGCGGGCTATGACGCCTTCGCCATTACCGTGGACACGGCGCATTATTCGCGGCGTGAACGCGATATCTCCAAGCGCTTCGTCAAGACTTGGCGGGCGGCCAATACCGGCATGGACGTCCAGGCCGCGCTCTCCTGGGACGACATCAAGCGCTTCCATGACAAGCACCGGATCCCGCTGATCATCAAGGGCATCGGAACGGGCGAGGATGCCGAGATCGCGGTGCGCCATGGGGTGGAGGTGATCTACGTCTCCAATCATGGCGGGCGGCAATTGGACCATGGCCGCGGCAGCCTCGATGTGCTGCCCGAGGTGGTGCAGGCTGTGGCGGGGCGGGCCAAGATCATGGTCGATGGCAGCGTCAGCCGTGGCACGGATATCGTGAAGGCGATTGCGCTGGGCGCCGATTGGGTCGGCATTGGCCGGCTCTACCTCTATGCACTGGCGGCGGATGGCGCGGCTGGCGTCACCCGCATGCTGGAAATCCTGGAGGATGAGGTGGTGAAGGCGCTGGGGCTGACGGGGGTGAATTCCTTCGCCGAGCTGACGCGCGGCCATGTCCATGCCGGCGCGCCGCCGGTGGTCTTCCCCCATGTGCACAGCGCCTTCCCGCTATTGAAGGAAGGCTATTGATCAGATTGGTGTGAAACCCTGGACGAGGCTGCCTGACAGCAGCCTCCATCCATCGACCAGCACGAAAAAGATCAGCTTGAAGGGCAGCGCCACCACCGAGGGCGGCAGCATCATCATCCCCAGCGACATGAGCAGCGAGGCCACCACCATGTCGATCACCAGAAAGGGGAGGAAGATGATGAAGCCGATCTCGAAGGCGCGCCTGAGTTCGCTCACCAAAAAGGCCGGCATCAGCGCGCGATAAGGTGCCTCGGCAGGGCTGGCGGCGGGCAATTGCGCCATATTGAGGAAGAGGTTGAGATCAGCCTCGCGCAGCTGGGCCGCCATGAACCGGCGGAAGGGCTCGGCCGCGGCCGAGATCGCCTCCATCGGTTCCATCCGGCCTTCATTCATTGGCACGATGCCGGCGATCCATGCGGCATCGAAAACCGGCTGCATGACGAAATAGGTCAGGAACAATGCCAGGCCTATGAGCACCGGATTGGGGGGTACGCCCTGCGCGCCAAGGGCGCTGCGCAGCAAGGCCAGCACAATGACGATGCGGGTGAAGGCGGTGGCCATCACCAATAGCGAGGGGGCGAGGGAGAGCAGCCCCACCAGCGCTGCCAATTGCAGCAGGCGGCCACTGGCGCCGGCCTGTTGGCCGCCCAGATCAATCGAGACGGATTGCGCCGCCGCAGGGCCGGCCATGGCCAGCGCCACCAAAACCAGCGCGCGCATCATGGTGTAGGCAGCCAGCCCAGCAGCGTCTCACCCTGCGGGCCGACCAGCAGCAGAACCTCGCGCCCATCCACCCGCAGCAGCAGCAGCCGGCGCTTGGCGTCGAGCGGCAGCCTCGCCTCCAGCCCCAGCCGCGCCTGGGGATTGGCGGGAGCGGCGATTCCAACCTGCCGCGCCCCGCGGGCCAGTAACCAGACCAGGCCGAGCACAGCCAGCAAGGCCCCGAGGGCCTGCGCCAGCGAGAGGAGGAATTCGGCGCTCATCGCTCGGGCATGAGGAGGGCCAGCGCCTCCACCTCCTGCATCAGCGTCAACATCGCCGGGCGCAGGGCGCGGGCGGCATGCTGGGGCAGACCACCCAGCGCCTGGCAGATGCCGGCGGCTTCCACTTCGAGGCCCGCGAGTTCAACCACGCGCCCCCCCTCAAGCAGCGCGCGCGCCATGGCCAGGGTGCCGCGCATGGCCTCGATACTGGCCAGGGCGGTGAGGCTGGGCATGATCAGGCTGGTATCGGGCGGCATATCCGGCTCAGGGCTGATCGGGTGCGGGTGTTTCGGCATGGGCAGATTTTGCCCAGCAAGCTCTTTCCATCCGGTTAACGCAGCATCGGGCCGGGGCGAGAAAACGCGGAGGGCGGCTTCACCTTCGGTTAACCTCGCATATGCATCATGGCGCCATGGTCGCTGCCTTATCCAATCCTGTCACCTTGGCTGAACGCCGCCTTTCCTGGCTGGATGGGCGCCAACGCGTGCTGGCGGAGAATGTCGCCAATGCGGATACCCCGCGTTATCGGGCGCGGGATGTGGCGCCCTTCGCGCGGCTGCTGGCCAATGCGGCGGGGCCTGACCTGGCCCGCACCAATGCCGCGCATATCGCACCACAGGGCGGCGGCCTTCGCCCCCGGGCCGACCGTATGGCGATGGAACGCACGCCCGATGGCAATGGCGTCTCGCTCGATGAACAGGCGCTGCGCATTGCCGAGACTGACAGCCAGCACAGCCTGGCCATGAGCCTGCATCGCAAATACTTGGCGCTGTTCCGCACCGCGCTGGGCCGCAACAGCTAGGAGCATTGCCTATGGATCTCGATCGCGCCCTGAGCATTTCCGCCGCCGGCATGGCCGCACAATCCGCCCGGCTGCGTGTCGTGGCCGAAAATATCGCCAATCGCGACAGCACCGGCCAAACGCCGGGCGCCGAACCCTATCGGCGCAAGACCATCACCTTCGACAATAGGCTGGACCGTGCGGTGGGTGCGCGCATGGTGCAGGTGGCACGCGTGGCCGAAGCGCCGGGCGAATTCCCCGAGGAATACGACCCCGGCCACCCCGCTGCCGATGCCCGCGGCTATGTGCGCCGCCCCAATGTCGACAGCCTGATCGAGAGCATGGACATGCGTGAGGCGCAGCGCAGCTATAGCGCGAATCTGGCCGTGCTGGAGACCACGCGCGGCATGCTCAGCCGCGCGATCGAGGCGCTGCGCTGATGCCTGCACCGATTCTCGCCGCAACCGGTGTGGCAGCGGCCTATCGCGCCACGCAGAGCCTGGCTGGCGATGCGGGGGGGGATTTCGCTGCCACCCTGCAACGCGCCGTCGAAGGTGTGGTGGAGGTGCAACGCGGCGCTGATACCGCCGCCACACAGGCGCTCCAGGGCCAGGGCAGCGTGACCGATGTGGTTCTGGCGGTCTCCCGAGCTGAACTCGCTCTGCAAACCGCCACCACCCTGCGCGACCGGGTGGTCTCCGCCTATCAGGATGTGATGCGCATGCCGATCTGACGCCGCCCTGGGCAAAGCTCACCACTCAAGCCGCAGGAGGCGGAATAGTGCTGGAGGAACCGGCCGCACAGGCCATGCGTCACGCCATATGGGTCTGCCTGCAGCTCGGCGGGCCGCCGCTTTTGGCCATGCTGCTGGTAGGCGTGGTCATTTCGCTCATTCAAACGGTGACGCAAATCCAGGAATCCACCCTGGCCTTCCTGCCGAAGATCGCGGTGATGGGGGGGGTGCTGATGTGGCTGGGGCCCTTCATGGGCCAGGTGCTGCAGGCCTGGGGCCTGCAATTATTCGATCAGATGGTCGCCATCGGTGGCCTGCCGTGACGGCGGATGATGCCGCCCTGCTCGCCAGCCTGCCAGCCCTGGCCTACCAGGCCTGTCTGGTGTTCTGCCGCATGGCTGCGGCCAGCATGCTGCTGCCAGGCCTGGGCGAGCAGGAGGTGCCGGCCAATATCCGCCTCGGCCTGGGGCTGCTGGTCACCCTGTTGCTGTTGCCGCTGCTGGCCCCCCTGCTGCCAGCCGCGCCAGAGGCGCCTTTTGCGCTGTTGG
>NZ_JBBARU010000045.1:0-30032 GCF_040399605.1 Rhodovarius sp.
CCGTCTCGCCGCGGGCGCGGGTTAATAGAACGCGATAGGTGTTGCGGACGAAATCGAATTCCTTCCGATCCATTTGCCAGTCCGAACCAGCAAAACGCCGTGCCAGCCAAACCGCATCGCCGCGGATGAAATCACCACCCCAGGCCAGGCCTGCCACGTCCAGTTCCAGCCCTTGGCAGGCATATTCGGTCGCAGCGACTTCCAGCGCGTCGGATCCACGGATATCGGGCCAGCGGCGCAGGAACCAGTCCGGCACTTCCTTTGACGTGACCTCGGGGCCAAGGCCATCAGCGCGCAACCGCTTGGCGCCAGAGCTGCGCATCAGGCCGGGGCGGCGATTGCCGCGGGCAAAGTGTTGCAACGCCCTGCGCATCTCCTCCAACTCGCGGGTGAGGAAAAAAGGAAACTCCGCAACGTCTTCGGCGATGGCGCGCGCCGCCGCGGCGCTGCCACCTCTCAGCACCGCATCCACCCATGCCGCACTCTGGTCGGTGCGCAGGCTGCGGATGGGCATTGTGAGATCGAGGTCGGGGTCTATGGTGAGCCAGGCAGGATGCTCCTGGGCCAAGCGTTGGGTTGCGTCCGGACCGCCCAGGGCGCGGGGCGCGGCCACGGCCGACCAGCCGAATTGCGGCAGAACGCGGCCCCATTCCTCCAGGCCTGCCTCTCCTGTGTTGATCTCCTGGCCATTGCCGATGAGTGCCACCACCACAGCCCAGCCGGGGGGGCGGGACATGATGTCCAGGGTATGGGCCGGTTCGCTCATAGTCAGTTTACTAACGTTGTCTGTGCGCCGGTTACGAGCCGGGGCTTTTGCCTTGGCCTCGTCCCAGGCGCGCTGGGCTTCATCGAAAACAAGAATGTGCTCGGGTGGGACTTTATGGGAGGCGATATTGTCCTCCAGAAACTTGTGAACGTTTTGCAGGTTGGTCCTGGCGCTTCGGCGCGGTTCCCAACCATTTGCCCCTGTCCTCTCCTTCGCATCCATCTCCAGTGCTGCGCGCAACACCGCCACCAACGGGGCATTACCGGTCAGAAAGGCCGCGTGCTCCTCACGCTCCTTGGCGAAAACCGTGTGAAGACCACACAGCGTTTTTCCGGCGCCCGGAACACCCGTAACAAACACTGCTATGCGCTCGCTGGCCGCCCGCGCGCGCGTGATGGCGCGTTCAATGGCGGCGGAGGTGCGGGCGAGGCTGGCCCGGTCTGCCCCTGCGGCGGCGATTTCGGCCACGCCGTGGTTGTTGTACAAGCGCTTGGCGGCTTCGATAATTGTGGGAACTGGCCGATACTCTGCCTTGAGCCAGGCTTGCCCATTGAGCGGAGGTACAGGGACAGGCGCATGCGCCTGTACCCAGCCGATGGCCTGGGCCAGTTCGATGTCGGTGCAATGGATGGGGGCTAATACAGGATCAAGGAAAAGGCTTGGCTGCGGCGCCCCCACCGGCGCGCCGCCGGTCACCAGCACCGGCACTATGGGATGCGCCCTGCTACCGGCATGGAAGTCGCGCAAATCGAGCGCGTAATCCTCGGCCTCCCGCTTGGCCGCTGGCGAGCGATCCTTCAGCTTGAATTCCATGCACAAGATAGCGCGGTCGGTTAGCAGCACCGCATCGATGCGCTTCTCTAGCCTTACTAAGTCAAATTCCAGGGCTAACGTCCATTCGGCGCTGTCATGGGCAGCGAGAGCAGCGCGCAGCGTGGCGACCTGATGCTGCCACGCCTCCTCCTGCTCGGCCGAGCCGGAAAAACCGCGCCCTTGCTGGGCTGAGGCTAGACGTCCGACGATATCCGCAGGGTCATGCGCCAAGAAATCCGTTCCTGAGCAGGCGAACCAAGCCCTCATCGGCGAGAAGGCCAGGTCACCAACAGCATCGACACCATCATCAGAGCAAAGCCAATTCCATGCGTGAGATTTATAGTCTCACCCAAAAACACCACCGCCACAACCGCCGCACTCGCCGGCAAAAATGCCGTAAATACCCCCGCCACCCCAGCCGGCACGCGCCTCAACCCCCGATACCAAAGCAGCAGGCACAGCACGCTTGCCGTCAGCGAATGGAACACCAGCAAAAGCGCAATCTGCCCCCCGCCCAGCGCTCCCAGCGCCGAAAACCCCGGCAGCGCGAAGGGCAGCAGCACCGCGGCGGAAAACGCCTGCATCCAGAAACTGGCGGTGATCACCGGCGCCTGGCCGGCAATGCGTTTGGCCAGCAGCACGTACCCCGCCTCACCGCACACGCCGAGGAAAATGAGCGCATTGCCCAGCAGCGAGCCGCCGGCCTCACCACTCAGACGAGCAAGGGTGATGGCGGCCATGCCTGCCCCGGCCAAGGCGGCCGCTGCCCATTGCCGGGGCAATAACCGCTCGCGCAGGAGCAAAAAACTCCCCAGCGCCACCACGGCCGGCAGGGTGGCCAGCACCAGCCCCCCCTCCAGCGCCGTGGTAAAGCGCAGCCCCGCCAGCAGTCCGGCATTGTAGATGGCCGTGCCGAAAATCGCCTGGAAGAACAGGTTTTTCAGCACCGGCGGCCGCAGCGCCGGAAACCCCTCCAGCCCCCGCGCCAGGGGCCAGAGCACCACACAGGCGAGCATGCAACGCAGGCAGGCAATGAGCGCGATGGGCAGGCTCTCGGCCAAAACCTTCGCCACGCCGACATTGGCGCCGACCAGGATCATGGCCAACGCCAACTGGGCATAGGCTAGTCGCAAGTGTCATCCTGTTTGAAAGGCGAAAGCGTGGCCAGTTCAGCCATCTGCGCCCGCATCGCCGGGCGTTCCTGCTCCAGGAAATCCGCCACTGCATGGCGCAGGCCGCGATGGTCAATCCAATGCGCCGAATAGGTCTCCACCGGCAAATAGCCGCGCTGGATTTTGTGCTCGCCCTGGGCGCCAGCCTCGACGCGGGAAATGCCATGGGCAATGGCGAAATCGATCGCCTGATAATAGCAGAGTTCGAAATGCAGGAAGGGCACCTCCACGGTCGACCCCCAATTGCGGCCATAAAGCGCATCCTCGCCCCAAAGGTTGAGCGCGCCGGCCACCGCCTCGCCATCGCGCTCGGCCAGCATCAGCACCACCCGCTCGCCCAGGCGCTCGCCCAGCAAGCCCCAGAAGCGGCCATGCAGATAGGCGCTGCCCCATTTGCGGTCGGTGGTATTGCGATAGAAATCATGGAAGCGGCGCCAGATGGCGGGGGTGATCTCGGCGCCCTGCAAGGCGCGGAAGTTGAGGCCCTGGGCCGCCGCATCGCGCCGCTCGCGCTTGATCTGCTTGCGCTTGCGGCTGCTCATCTTGGCCAGAAAATCATCGAAGCTGGCAAAGCCCTCATTGGTCCAGTGGAATTGGGTGCCGATGCGCTGCAGCCAGCCGGCCTCGCCCAGCGCATCCCATTCGGGCCGGGTGCAAAAGGTGATGTGGATGGAGGAGCATTTTTGCGCCGCCATCGCCTGGCGCAGCCCCGCGGCCAGGGCGCCCAGCGCATGCGGGTGGTCGGGCCTGGTCAGCAGCCGCGGGCCCGGCACGGGTGAGAAGGGGGCCGCCACCTGCAGCTTGGGGTAATAGCTGCCGCCCGCCCGCTCATAGGCATTGGCCCAACCGTGATCAAAGACATATTCGCCATAGGAATTCGCCTTGGCGTAGCAGGGGGCGCAGCCCACCAGCAGCCCCGCCGCATCGCGCAAGACGGCGTGCTGCGGATACCAGCCGGTGCGCTCGCCGGTGCTGCCACTATCCTCCAGCGCCGAGAGGAAGGCGTGGCTCACAAATGGGTTTCCCCCGGCGCAGCCATCCCAATCCGCCGGGTCGATCTCCGCGATCCGCGGATGCAGGCTGAGTGTATATTCGGGTGAGGCATCCGGCATGATGGGAAGATGCCCCTGTATGGCGCCGCGTCAATCAGAAAGCGGCGACGTGGAATACGCGCCTGCGGGGGATCACCCCAGCCTCAGGCCGGCGAAATCTCCACCAGCGCCTCCACCTCGCAGCAGGCATCGGCCGGCAGGCTGGGCACGCCGATGGTGGTGCGCGCATGCCGCCCGGCATCGCCGAACACCGCCACGCAAAGGTCAGAAGCGCCGTTCATAATGGGCGCATGGCCGGTGAAATCGGCCGGTGCCGCAATGAAACCACCCAGCCGCAGCACCTTCTTCACCCGGCCCAGATCGCCACCACAGGCGGCCTTGAGCTGCGCCATCACATTGATGAAGCACAGCGCAGCGGCCTCCTTGGCCACCTCAGGCGTCACGCTCACGCCCACCTTGCCGGTATAGGCCACGCGGCCA
The DNA here is from genome assembly GCF_040399605.1 of Rhodovarius sp. Lineage (NCBI taxonomy): Bacteria > Pseudomonadati > Pseudomonadota > Alphaproteobacteria > Acetobacterales > Roseomonadaceae > Rhodovarius > Rhodovarius sp. The sequence continues at coordinate 4,284 of NZ_JBBARU010000045.1, forward strand.
TCCTTCAGCGGGATCTGGCCGGAAACCACAACGAGGTTGCCGCTCACATTATAGCCCACGTAATTGGCGATGGGCGCTGCTGCCTCGGGCAGGGTGATGCCGAGTTCGGCCAGCTTCGCGTCGATGCTCATGGAATGATCCTTTTCAGGCGACAATGCGGAAATTGCGGCGCCGCGCCTCTGGCGCCGAGGTGAGGGGAAGGTCCAGCGGCAGCAGCGGTGATTGCTGTGCTGCGGTGCTCAGGCTGTCGGGCGCGCAATCGGCCTCGCTCGGCTGGGGCAAATCCGCCCGGCCGAGATAATCCGCCGCCAGCCGCCGAAAGGCCCAATCCAGCACCGATGTCGCCTGGGTGATCTCGCCATCGCCCTCCACCACGCCGGCCGGGCCAAAGCGCGTATAGGAGAAGGCCGTCACATAATCATCCAGCGCCACGCCATGGCTCAGGCCAATCGTCACCGCCTGGGCGAAGGCATCCATCAGCGAGCGATAGGCCGCGCCCTCCTTGGCCAGGCTGAAGGCCAATTCGCGCAGCTTGCCCTCGGCATCCTCGGCGGTGCGCATCGCCACGCGGTGGCCGCCCACCGAGGCGTGGAAGCTGCCGCCGGTGCTGCGCGGATGCGCCAGCAGGCCGCGCGCCGCCGGGCGTTCCACATGCGCGCGCGGCGGCCCGGGCACCGCCACCGGCGCCGGCGGCGCGGCATGCAGGAAGGGCAGCACCGCCTCGGCCATCGTTTTCCGCGCGGTTTCGGATACCGGCGCGAGCAATTGCCCCACCCTGTGCGGCGCCATCCGGGCGGCGGCGAGCGCGGCCCGGGTGGGAATTTCGGTGGCGCCGGTTGCAGTATAAACCGCCCGGGTGCTGCCGGCGGCGGGGAAGAGCCCGGCGGTCTCGGCGCCCAGCAGCGCCTCTGCGGCATCGGCCGGGGTCAGGGCGATGATCGCGCCATGGCGCAGGCCATGGCAGGCGCCCACGGCCTGCAGCGCGGCACTCGCGGCCTCGGCCAGGCCGGGCAGGGCGGTGGTGTCGGGCGGTGCGGGCCAGAGCAGGGCCACAGGCTCACGCGCGCCCATCCGCGCGGCCATGGCAGCGCTCTCGCCCTCAGCCACGCCCCGCATCAGCGCGGCCAAGCCAGCGGCCACGCGCCGGCCCTCATCACTGTCATAGGCAAGGCCCAGCGCCGCCAGCAGCCCGGCCATATCGCAAAAACCCAAGCGAAGTCGGCCCGCGCGGCCATTGCCCAGGGCGTCAAGGAAGCGCACCCCCAACACCACGGCTTCGGCAAAACCCTCCAGGTCGAAGCTGGCATCGGCATCAAGGAAGGCAGGCAGGTTCAGCACATAGCGTGCCTCGGCGGCCGTGCCGCGCCAGACCTCGGCGCCAGGCGCGCCCCTGCGGGTGATCAGGAGCGCGCGCAGCCCCTCGGCCAGGTGATTGGCCGCGGAATCATCCATGAGCCCGGCCTTGCGGCCACGGCTGAGAGCGCGCTGAATCCAGGCCTCGGCGGCGCGGGGCAGGCTGATGGGCCGGCTGCCCGGCACCAGCCCTGCCAGCGCCTCACCCGCTTCCACTGGCCAACCTGCCGGGATGGCCACGGCGCGAAGCGCCGCATCCGGGTCCGCCCCCAGCCTGTGGCGTGCCAGCGCCATCCCTTCCCACAATGTGCCGTTTATGCGTGCCATAGGGATGAGACTATGCCGGGATTTTCCCCGGTGAAAGCCGTATCTGGTAGGTCTTGGCGGATTGAACCACAAAACCTTGTGGACAAACACGCCGCGCTGGCGTGCTGCGACGCGCCATGGCATGCTCAACCTATGTCGATCCTCGAGATGCTCCACGCCCGCCTGACCGCCCGCAAAATCGGCCAGGACCGTTTTGGCAATACCTATTACGAAGCGCGCAAGACGCTGCCGGTGTATAACCGCAAGCGCCGCTATGTGGTCACCGCCCATGGCCAGGACCCCACCAAGGTGCCGGCGGAATGGCATGCCTGGCTGCACCACACCACGGATGCGCCGCTGGATGAGGCCGCTCGCCTGCCCTGGCAGAAGGAGCATCAGCCCAACCTGACCGGCACGGCTGGCGCCTGGCGCCCCAAGGGGCATGATTATTCCGGCGGGCAACGCCGGGTGACGGGTGGCGACTATGAAGCGTGGACACCGTGAAGGGGCGTTCCGCCCTTGAAATCATGACCGGCGCCGGCGTGCTTGCCGTGGCGGCCGCCTTCCTGTTCTACGCCGTGGCCCATGGCGGCCGCGGCGCCCAGCCGGGCGGCATGCTGCTCACCGCGCAATTCGACCGCATCGATGGCCTGGTGAATGGTGCCGATGTGCGCATTGCCGGCGTGAAGGTGGGCAGCGTCGTCTCCAGCAGCATCGACCCGCAAAGCTTCAATGCCGTGGTCGGCATGCGGGTGGATCGCAGCCTGCGCCTGCCCAGCGATAGCAGCGCTGAGGTCAGTTCGGATGGGCTGCTGGGCGGCAAATACCTCTCCATCGTGCCCGGCGGGGCCGAGCGGGTGCTGGCCGAGGGCGGCCGCATCACCGAGACCCAAGGCTCGGTCAGCCTGGAATCGCTGCTTGGCCGCTTCATCTTCTCGGTCACCCAGATGAACCAACCCGCCGCCGCCAATGCCGAGACCGCAGCCCCCGCCACGGCCGCGCCCCGGTGAACCCGCCCGAGACCTGGCCCGGCGCCGATGGCAACCCCCTCTCATGCCGCGAAAAGCTCAAGGTCCTGGCCGAGAACCATGCTGAGGCGGCGCAAATGCTGGCCGATATGCTGGAAGATGCGGTGATCATGGGCGTGGATGAGCGCGCGATGCGCCGCATCATGGCCGATCTGGTGGCCGGCCTGCCCTCGCCCCGGCGGCGCGCGGCGTGAGAGCGTTTTGGCTGGCGCTGTGCGTGTTGCTGCTGCCTGACCTGGCCCTGGCGCAAAGCTGGGCGCCCCGCCAGCAGGCCCAGCTTCAGGCGCTGGACAAGGTGACGGCGCGCGTCACCGTGCTTTCGGCCCGCATCGGCCAGCCGGCCAGCTTTGGCACGCTCACTATCCTGCTCAGCGCCTGCAATGCCAGGCCGGCCGATGAGGTGCCCGATGCCGCAGCCTGGATGCAAATCACCGATAGCCGGGCCGCCGCCGGCAGCGCCCCGGCCTTTCGCGGCTGGATGTTCGCCAATGCCCCGGCGGTCAACACGCTGGAACACCCTGTTTACGACATACGCATATTGGAATGCCGCTGATGGATTCACTGCTCGACACCGCCAACCGCGTGCTCCCAGGTGGGCATTTCGGCAATATGGCCGGCCTGACCCTGGTGGAAGGGCAGGGCGTCCATGTGCGCGACACTGCGGGGCGGGGCTATATCGATTTTCTCTTGGGCTCGGGCCCCATGTTCATCGGCCATGCCCATCCGGCGGTGACGGCGGCGGTGATGGAGCAGGTGCCGCGCGGCACCACCTTCTTCGCCAATAACCCCGCCGGCATCCGGCTGGCCGAGGCGATTGTCGATGCCGTGGCCTGTGCCGACCAGGTGCGCTTCGTCTCCAGCGGCTCTGAGGCCGATATGTACGCCATGCGCCTTGCCCGCGCCTTTCGTGGCCGGGAGAAAATCCTGAAATTCGAAGGCGGCTATCATGGCATGAGCGACCATGGGCTGATGTCGCTCTCCCCCAAGCGCGAGGCGAATTTCCCCCAGGCCATCCCCGATTCGGCCGGCATTCCCGCCCATATCGCCGATGACATGCTGGTCGCGCCCTATAATGATATCGACGCGATGCTGGCGCTGATCGAGGCACATCACGATGAACTCGGCGGCGTGATTCTGGAGCCGTTTCAGCGGCTGATCCCGCCCAAGCCCGGCTTCCTGGCGGCAGTGCGCGAGGCCACCGCCCGATATGGCATTCCGCTGATTTTCGACGAGGTGGTGACCGGCTTTCGCTTCGCCTATGGCGGCGCGCAGAGCTATTATGGCGTGACGCCGGACCTTTGCACGCTCGGCAAGATCATCGGCGGCGGCTTCCCGCTCGCCGCCATTGCCGGACGTGCCGACATCATGGCGCATTTTGACCGTGCGAAGGTGGGCGACGACAAATTCCTGATGCAGGTGGGCACCCTCTCGGGCAACCCCATCGCCGCGGCCGCCGGCCTCGCCACGCTGGAGGTGCTGCGCGAGCCTGGCGCCTATGAGGGTGTCTTCGCGCTTGGGCGGTGGATGATGGAGGGCCTCACCGCCCGCATCAAGGATGCGGGCATCGCAGCCCAGGTGGTGGGCGAACCCGTGCTGTTCGACGTGGTTTATGCCGGTGGCGAGATCGCCAATTATCGTGACATGCAGCGCGCCAATGCCCGCTACCAGGCCCATGTGAACCGCCATATGCGCGCCGGAGGCATCCTCAAGGGCGACAGCAAATACTATATGTCGCTGGCCCATACCCAGGCAGATGTCGCCCTGACGCTCGATGCCTTCGAGGCCGCCTTGGCCTGCATGCCGCGCTGAAACCAACAACCAAAAGGGAAACACCATGCCGCTTACCGTCAAAGATATGCTCGACGCCGCCCATGCTGCCGTGCCGAAGATCTCGGGCGCCGAGGCGATCACCCTGGCTGGCCAACCCGGCACGCTGGTGGTTGACCTGCGCGACAGCGCCGAACTCGCCGCCACCGGTAAAATTCCCGGCGCGGTGAATGTCTCGCGCGGGCTGATCGAATTCCGCGCCGATGCCTCGCACCCAATGCACAACCCGGCCTTCTCTGAGGCCAAGACCGTGATCGTGCATTGCGCCTCCGGCGGGCGTGCCGCCCTGGCGGGCAAGACGCTGCAGGATATGGGCTATAGTGATGTGCGCAACCTTGGCCGCTTGCAGGATTGGACCGAAGCCGGCGGCGAGGTCGAAAAGGGCTGAGGGCGGCGGCAAAACCCGCCTTTTAGCCAAGCCCTTTGCCGGCTGCATGAGCATAGCCGGCCTCTGGGCGAATGCGCTACACCTTGGACATCCCCTAGCCGCTGGCCGGTGCCGCTGCTAGGAATTAGTGACAATTTCGTCATGCAGGGAGACGAATATGCGTTTGGTATTGGCCGCTTTCGGGCTGGCGCTGAGTTTGGCTGGCGCCCAGGCGCAAACCCTGACCATGGCGGTGGGCGCGCCGGTCACCAGCCTCGACCCGCATTTCCACCAGCTCTCCCCCAATAACGCCGCCGCAGGCATGATCTTCGGCAAGCTGGTCGAGGATGACGCCAATGGCGTGCTCCGCCCGGGCTTGGCGCTGAGCTGGAGCGCGGTTGCGCCCGATACCTGGGAATTCCGCCTCCGCCCGGGTGTGCGCTTTCACAATGGCAATGCCTTCACCGCCGATGATGTGGCCTTCACCTTCGCCCGCATCCCCCAGGTGCCCAATAGCCCCAGCAGTTTCGCAGGCTTCGTCCGCCCCATCATTCGGATCGAGGTGGTGGACCCGCTGACCATCCGCTTCATCACCAACGGCCCCTATCCGCTGCTGCCGATGGACCTCTCCAACCTCTATATCCTGGACCGCGAGACCCACGCCAACGCCACCACCGAGCAGTTCAACTCCGGCGCGATGGCGATTGGCACCGGTCCCTTCCGCTTGGTTCGCCACGCCAATGGCGACCGGATAGAGCTGGAGCGCAATGATGGTTATCACGGCGAGGCGCCGGCCTTCGCCCGCGTGGTCTACCGTATGATCACCAATGACAGCGCCCGCATGGCCGCACTCCTGGCCGGCGATGTCGATGTGATCGACCAGGTGCCCACCGCCGACCTCGCGCGCCTGCGCAGCGATGCCCGCGTCAGCCTGTCCGAGATCATGGGGCTGCGGATCATCTTCCTCGGCCTCGACCATGGCCGCACCGATGCCTCGCCCTTCATCACCGACAATGAGGGTCGGCCCATTGCGCGCAACCCGCTGAAGGATGTGCGGGTGCGCCGCGCGCTCTCCATGGCGATCGATCGCAATGCCATCACCTCTCGGGTGATGGAGGGCAGCGCCACCCCCGCTGGCCAGTATCTGCCACCGGGCACCTTCGCCTATGTGCCCGATCTGGCCGCCCAGGCGCATGACCCCGAAGGTGCCCGCCGGCTTCTGGCCGAGGCCGGCTTCCCGCAGGGTTTCCGCATCACCCTGCATGGGCCGAATGACCGCTACCCCAATGACAGCCGCATCATCCAGGCCATTGGCCAGATGTGGACCCGGGTGGGCATTCGCACCACGGTGGAGGCGCAAACTTGGTCCACCTTCATCGGCCGCGCCGCGCGGGCTGAATTCTCGAGCTTTCTGGTGGGCTGGGGCAATAACCCCGATGGCAGCCACCCGCTGCGCAACCTCATCGCCTGCCCAAGCCCGGAGCGGGGCTGGGGCAATTCCAACCGCGGCCGCTACTGCAATGAGGCGCTGGATCAGGGCCTGATGGCCGCAATGCGAGAACTGGATAACGGCGCCCGCGCTGCCCAGTTGATCGCCTTGCAGCGCCTGGCGCTGGAGGATCTCGCCATCATTCCGCTGCACAACCAGACCAATATCTGGGCTTCCCGGCGCGGCTTTACCGTCACGCCGCGGGTGGATGAGCTGAGCATGGCGCAAAGCGTGCGCCCCGCGGCTGGCCGCTAAGTGGCGCTCTATCTGCTGCGCCGGCTCATGCAATCCGGCTTCGTGCTGGTGGCGATGAGCCTTTTGGTGTTCCTCGGCGTTTATGCGGTGGGTGACCCGATTGAGATTCTCATCTCACCGGATGCCGACCAGATCGAGAAGGAGCGCGCCATCCGCGCGCTGGGTTTGGACCTGCCGCTGTGGCAGCAATATCTGGTCTTTGTCGGCAAGGCTTTGCAGGGTGATCTAGGCCGCAGCTTCGTGTTCAACGAGCCTGCCATTCAGTTGATTTTGCAGCGCATGCCGGCGACGCTCGAATTGGCCTTTGGCTCGATGTTTCTCAGCATTCTGATCGGCCTGCCGTTGGGGCTTTATGCCGGGCTGCGGCCGAATCGCGCGTTGAGCAAGGGCATTATGGCCGGCTCCATCCTGGGGTTTTCGCTGCCCACCTTCTGGGTCGGGCTGATGCTCATCATGGTCTTCGCTGTGCAGCTGGGCTGGCTGCCCAGCACCGGCAGGGGCGATACGGCATTGCTGTTTGGCATCCCCTGGTCCTTTCTCACGCTTGATGGGCTGAGCCATATCCTGCTGCCGGCCATCAACCTCTCGCTGTTCAAGATCAGCCTGGTGATCCGCCTCACCCGCGCCGGGGTGCGCGAGACGATGCTGATGGATTACGTGAAATTCGCCCGCGCCAAGGGTCTCTCGCCATTCCGCGTCACCTTTGTCCATGTGTTCAAGAACATCATGATCCCGGTGGTGACGGTGGTGGGCCTCGAACTGGGTGGCACCATAGCCTTCTCCGTGGTGACGGAATCCGTCTTTGCCTGGCCGGGCATGGGCAAGCTGATCATCGACAGCATCAATGTGCTCGATAGGCCGGTCATCGTCGCTTATCTGATGATGATCGTGCTGATGTTCATCATCATCAATCTGGCGGTGGATATTCTCTACACCGTGCTCGACCCGCGGGTGCGGCTGGAGGCCAAGGCATGAGCGCGACCGCAGCCGTGCCGCAGGTGGAGACGCCGTTTCGGCGCTTCGTCTCGGAATTCTGTGCCTCGCCGCTTGCGGTGGGCGGGTTGGTGGTTTTCGCCATCATAGCATTGGTGGCGATACTAGCGCCCTGGATCGCGCCGCAGGACCCCTATGACCTCGCCGTGCTGGACATTATGGATGGCCGGCTGGAGCCGGGCAGTGTGGGTGGCTCGGGCATCACCCATTGGCTGGGCACCGATGACCAGGGCCGCGATATGCTCTCGGGCATCATGTATGGCTTGCGCATCTCATTGTTGGTGGGGGTGGGGTCCGCTTTGATCGCCTGTCTGGTGGGGGCATCGCTCGGGCTGCTCGCGGCTTATGCCGGTGGGCGGACCGATACGATGATCATGCGCCTGGTTGACCTGCAATTATCCTTCCCCACCATCCTGGCCGCGCTGATGATTCTGGCCTTTCTCGGCAAAGGCATCTTCAATGTCGTTATCGCGCTGGTGATCGTGGAATGGGCCTATTACGCCCGCACGGTGCGCGGTTCGGCCCTGGTGGAAAGGCGGCGGGAATATATCGAGGCAGCGATGTGCCTGGCCCTGCCCACCCGGCGCATCCTGTTCAACCATTTGCTGCCCAATTGCCTGCCGCCGCTGATTGTGGTGGGCACCATGCAGATCGCGCGCGCCATCGCGCTGGAGGCGACGCTGTCCTTTCTGGGCCTGGGTGTGCCGATCACCGAACCATCCCTCGGCCTGCTCATCGCCAATGGCTATGAGTATATGCTGAGCGGCAAATACTGGATCAGCTTTTATCCCGGCATCGCCTTGCTGATCACCATCGTGGCGATCAATCTGATGGGCGACCAGATGCGTGACGTGTTGAATCCGAGGCTGAAGAAGTGAGTACCCTCGAAGTCAAAGGCCTCTCCACTCATTTCTTCACCCGCGCGGGCGTGGTGAAGGCCGTTGAAGACGTGTCTTTCAGTGTCGGCCGCGGCAAGGTGATGGGCCTAGTGGGCGAGTCCGGTTCCGGCAAGACGGTGACCGGCTTTTCCATCATCGGCCTCGTCGATGCGCCAGGGCGCATTGTCTCCGGTGAGATCCTCTTCAAGGGCCGCAATCTGGTGGGCATGGGCGAGGCGGCGCTGCGCGAGTTGCGCGGCAATCGCATCGCCATGATCTTCCAGGACCCGATGATGACGCTCAACCCGGTGTTGCGCGTCGATACCCAGATGATCGAGACGGTGCAGGCACACCAGAAGGTGGACCGGGAAACCGCCCGCCAACGCGCCCGTGACGCGCTGGGCATGGTGGGTATTCCCAGCCCCGATGAGCGGTTGAAATCCTACCCGCACCAATTCTCCGGCGGCATGCGCCAGCGCGTGGCCATTGCCATCGCCCTGTTGCACCAGCCCGACCTGATCATCGCCGATGAACCCACCACGGCCTTGGACGTCACCATCCAGGGCCAGATTCTCGCCGAGGTTCAGAAACTGGCGGCCAATACCGGCACCTCGCTGATCTGGATCACCCATGACCTCTCGGTGGTCGCGGGTTTGGCCGATGATATCGCGGTGATGTATGCCGGGCGCATTGTCGAGCAGGGCTCGGTGGATCAGGTGCTCGATGTGCCCTTCCACCCCTATACCCATGGGTTGATCGGCTCGGTGCCCAGCCGCAACAAGCGCGGCGTGCCACTGCGGCAAATTCCTGGCACCACGCCCAGCCTGATGTCCCTGCCGCCCGGCTGCGCCTTCAAGACCCGCTGCGAACGCGCCGACGCCGCCTGCGAGACCATGCCCGGCCTGGCCGAAATCGCCCCCGGCCGCTTCGCCCGCTGCGTTCACCCCCATATCGAGATCCTGCCGGCATGAGCGACACCATCATCGAGCTGCGCGGCCTGACCAAGCGCTTCGAAAAAACGCTCGACTTCGCCGGCCGCACGCTCAAGAAGCTGGGCCTGCCGATGAAGCAGGAGGTGGTCCATGCGGTGGATGGCGTGGACCTGGCCATCCGCAAGGGCGAGGTTGTCGGCCTCGTGGGCGAATCCGGCTGCGGCAAATCCACCCTCGGACGCATGGTGGCCGGCATCATGACCCCCAGCGAGGGCGAGATGTTTTGGCGCGGGGCCAATACCAAAACCCTCTCCGAAGCGGCAGGGCGCGAGGCCAAGCTGCGCACCCAGATGATCTTTCAGGACCCCTACGCCTCGCTCAACCCGCGGATGAAGGTGGAGCAGATCGTCGGTGAGGCGCCGCTCTATCATGGCATGACCAATCGGGCGGAATGGGCCGGCTATGTCGATGCACAAATGCGCCGCGCCGGCCTCGATCCCGCCTTCAAGTCTCGCTACCCGCACCAATTCTCAGGCGGCCAAAGGCAGCGCATCGGCATTGCCCGGGCTTTGGCCGTGCAGCCGGAATTCATCGTCTGCGATGAGGCGGTGGCGGCGCTCGATGTGTCCATCCAGGCGCAAATCCTGAACCTATTCATGGACCTCCGCCGCGACCTGGACCTGACCTACCTCTTCATCAGCCATGATCTGGGCGTGGTGGAACACCTCTCCGACCGTGTGGTCATCATGTATCTCGGACGTGTGGTGGAGCAGGCCCCGTCGGAAGAAATTTTCGCCCGGGCCAACCACCCCTATACCCAGTCGCTGCTCTCCGCAGTGCCGCGGATCGAGGCGCGCCGCCGCGCCTTCAACGTGGTGCAGGGCGAAATCCCCTCGCCGCTCAACCCGCCCCAGGGCTGCCATTTCCATCCGCGCTGCGCGCATGCCACGGCGCGCTGCAAGGTTGAACGGCCGGCCTTGCGCGAAATAGCGCCGGGGCATTTTTCGGCCTGTCACTTGAACGATGCGGCCTAGCGAAGGCGGCAACCGCCAGGGCGCTGTCCCGCCCTATTTCGGCCAATGGGAAAGCCCTCGCCGCATTCGCGGTTTCCTCGCCGGGCGCGACGCCGCGCAAGACCCGACCTGGCCCGCCAGCGGCGCGCAGACCGCAGCAGAATATGCAATTTGGGCCGATCATCTCTGCGGCATGGCCTGCCTGAAAATGGCGCTGGCCGGCCGTGGCCAGACCTGGAGCATCCATGCCCTGCGCCGCGCCGTGCAGGGCCATGGCGGCTATGTCGAAACGCCAGAGGGCATCAAGGGCCTGATCTATGCGGGCGCCGTGGAATGGTTGCGAACGCAAGATATCGCCGCCGCCATCCGGGTTAACCTCACCGCCGGAAAACTGGCCGGGCTGCTGACGACGCACCTCATCATCGCCTCGGTCCATCCGGCGATTCGCCGGCCGGAGTGCCAACCGCCGGGGCGTGGCGGCCATCTCGTGCTGCTTTTCGGGACTGACAGCGAGGGATGCCTGCGCTTCCACAACCCCTCGGGCGATAGCGTTGCCACACAGCGCGATGTGCGCCTCACGCCCCGGCAATTTGGCGGTTTTTTCGCCGGGCGCGGTATCCTGTTGCCGCGTTGAGCCCGCCGGCCCATATCCCTGCCATGCGCATGACCCTTTTGCTCCTCCTCGCCCTTGCCGCCTGCGCCGCGCCTGCGCGTCGGGATGATGCGCCATCCGCCATTCCATCTGGGCCCACGCTGAGCATTGGCGGCGGCATCGGCAATTATTTCGGCACCTCGCGCTAGAGCCGTTTCACCGAGAGCGAAGACGGTGAAACGGCTCTAGCCTCTGTTTTACCGTATTTTCTGGGTCGCCTTGCGAAGTCGCAAGGCTTGAAAATGCGCTAAGCGTGCCCAGCCTCGGTGCGCTCCCCACGGATCGCCACCACAAACCCCGCCACGGCCACCAGCCCCACCACCGCCAGCAGCCCCGGCACCGGCGCATAGCCGCCGCCCCATTGCCACACCAGCGCCAAGGCAGAGGGTGCCAGCGCGCGCGGCAGCACTGTGATGGCACTCAGCGCGCCAGTGATGGCACCATAGCCCTCGCGCCCCATCAACTCCACCGGCGCCGTGGCGCGCACAATCGTCATCAGCCCATCCGCCATGGCCCAGCACAGCACGAAGCCCAGCAGCCACCACGGGCTGTCCCCGGCCAGCCACAGCCAAGTCAGCCCAATTGGCAGCAGCGCTGCGGCGAAGACCCCCACCGCCAGCACCCCCACCCTCGCCCCCAGCATGAACAGCACCGCCCGGGCCGCCACCTGAAACGGCCCATGCAGCGCGAGCAGGGTGATCACCCAGCCCTCGGCAATGCCGCGCTCTCGCAGCAGCAGCACCAAATGCGCCCCCAGCCCCACGCCAATAAAGGCATGCGCGGCTAGGCAGGTGGCCAGCCCCCAAAATGCCGGCCGCCGCAGCACCGGCCCCAATCGCATCGCCGGCGCCGCGGCCCGCCCCCGCGCGGCTTTCGGCAGGCCCCAAATGGCCAGGGGCACCGGCAAGGCCTGCAGCAGCGCCAGCACCAGCAGCGCCTGGCGCCAGCCCAACCCCTCCACCAGCGCCGAGACCAAGGGCACGAAGACCGTGCCGGTGAAGCCAGTGATGAAGGTGAGCGCGGTGATGGAGCGCACCGGTTCGCGCGCCGCCGCCATCATCACCGCCATGGCAGGCCCCCAGAGCGCCATGGCATGCACCACCCCCAGCGCCAACCACACCGCGTATAGCCCGGTGAGGCTGCCCACCCCGGCCCAGCAGGCCAGCAGCACCGCCCCAGCCAAGCCCCCCCATGCAATCGGCCCACGCCCGCCATAGCGGTCCACCCAGCGCCCTGCCGGCACCGCCGCCAGCCCCGAGACCAGCAACCCCAAGGTAAAGGCACCGGCAATGGCCGAGCGTGACCACCCCATCTCCGCCTCCATCGGCGCCAGCACCAGGGCGAATGGGATGAACAGCGTGCCCCAGCCCACCACCTGAGTCGCGGCGATGGTCCAGATCAGCCGGCCGTCGGTCACACCGCGAACTGCTCCGCCAGGATCCGTTCCGACAGGTTGGTATCCGGGTCAAACAGCAGGGTGAGGGTGATGGAGCGGTCCTCGCGCACCTCCACCCGGCGCACATCGCGCACCTCGGTATAATCGGCCACCGCGGCAACGGGGCGCTTGTCCGGCTCCAGCACCTCAAACACCACCCGCGCATCGCCGGGCAGCAGCGCGCCGCGCCAGCGCCGGGGGCGGAAGGGCGAAATCGGTGTCAGCGGCAGAAGATTGGCCGAGAGCGGCACAATCGGCCCCTGCGCCGAGAGGTTATAGGCCGTGCTGCCGGCCGGCGTTGCCACCAGAATGCCATCGCAGGCCAATTCGGCCAGCCGCTCCTTGCCATCGATCAGAATGCGCAGCTTGGCGGTCTGCCGGGTCTCGCGCAGCAGCGATACCTCGTTGATGGCCAGGGCGGCATGGGTGGCATGGGCGGTATGCGCGCGCATGCGCAGCGGGTGCAGATTGGCTGATTGCGCCGCCGCCACGCGCTCAAACAAATGCTCCTCGCGATAGGCATTCATCAAGAAACCAACCGAGCCGCGATTCATGCCATAGACCGGCAAATTGCGGCCGAGATAGCGGTGCTGGGTTTCCAGCATGAAGCCATCGCCGCCCAGCGCCACCAGCGCCGTTGCCTGCTCAGGTGGGCAATTGCCATAGAGCGCAACCAGCCGCTCCAGCGCCGCCTGCGCGCCATCGGAATTGCCGGCCAGAATGGCAATGCGCTGCCCCGTGCTCAAAGGGATAGGCGCCTTGCATCGCGGTGTTCGAGCACGGGCATATCGCGCCGCACCCGCGCCGTCACCGCGGGGTCGATCCGCGCGGTGGCCCAGCCCTGGCCATCGCTGGCCTTGGCCACCACATGGCCCCAGGGGTCGGCCACCAGGGAATGACCATAGACGAAGCGGGTCGCGCCGCGTTCATCATAGCCGCCCCAACTGGCGGCGGCGGCAATCCAGCACTGGCTCTCAATGGCCCGGCTGCGCAGCATCACCTCCCAATGATCCTTGCCGGTCTGCAGGGTGAAATTGCTGGGCACGAAGATAACCTCCGCCCCCATCCGCCGCAGCGCCATATATTGCTCGGCGAAGCGGATATCGTAGCAAATGGTCAGCCCTAGCGTCACATCGCCAAGCTGACAGGTGACCAGCCTATCGCCCGCGCCATAAAGCGCGCTTTCGCGATAGCCGGTGCCATCGGGGCCAGTGATGTCGAAAAGGTGAATCTTCCGGTAGCGCGCAATCTCCGCGCCGTTGCGGTCAAAAACCAGCGTCGTGTTGAACAGTTTTTCCGGCCCGCGCTCGATCATGCTGCCGCCATGCACGGTGATGCCATGGGCCACCGCCACCGAGCGCAGGAATTCATAGGCCACGCCGCCAGTGCCGCCGGGCTCGGGCAGGATTTCCGCCGCCGCCTCCCGCGCCTCGCGCCCGCCGCCCAGATTGGTCCAGGTCTCGGGCAGGGAGATCAGGTCGGGCCGGTCGGCGCCCACGGCGCCCTCGATCAGCCGCCGCGCCTGGTCCAGGTTGGCCTGCTTGTCACTGCCCTGGTTCATCTGGATGACGCTGATGCGCATGATGCGACCTCGCTGTTAACGGGCGCATCAAGCGCGTTTGTGGCCCCCTCGGCAAGCCGGGGCTCAGCGCCGCGCCAAACCCCGCTACCCCCGCGTCGCCCCCGCCGCGCGCACCACCGGGCCCCATTTCGTCTCCTCGGCGATCATAAAGGCCTGGTATTCCGCCGGGCCCGCCGGCCAGGCATCGGCGCCGAATTCGGCCAGCTTGGTCACGACCGCGGGGTCCGCCAGGGCGCGCAGCACGGCCTGGGCCAGCCGGTCGATCACCGGCCGGGGTGTGGCAGCCGGCGCCACCAGCCCATACCAGCTGGCGACGTCAAAATCGGGAATGCCCGCCTCCTGCATCGTCGGCACATCGGGGTATTGCGACCAACGGCGAGCGGGGCTGACCGCCAGCGCCGTCAGCAGCCCCGCGCGCACCTGCTGGGCCGAGGCAGGGGCATTGTCGATGGCAAACAGGATTTCCCCGGTCAGCACCGCCTGCATATTCGGCGCGGTGCCGCGATAGGGCACATGGGTCAGGTCCACCCCGATCCTCTGGCCGAACATCACGCCCGAGAGATGCGATGAGGTGCCCACCCCGGCCGAGCCAAAGGTGCCCGCCGCCGGATTGGCCCGCACAAAGGCCACCAGATCCGCCACCGTGCGAAACCCATGCCGCGGATGGACGATCAGGCAATTCGGCATCGACGCGATGCGCGCCACGCCGGCCAGGTCCCGGTTCGGCTCAAAGCCGCCCGGCCGGCGGTGCAAATGCGGCCCAATGCCGTTGGAGGCGATGTGGTTGATGAAGAAATTATAGCCATCCGGGGCCGCCGCGCCGCAGATCTCCGCCGCCAGCATCCCCCCCGCACCGGGCCGATTATCCAGCCAGAAGCTATGCGCCAACACCTCCCGCAGGCTGGGCTCGATAATGCGCATCAGAATATCCGAGGCACCGCCCGGCGCACCACCCACCAGCACCCGCCAGGGCTTCTCCGGCCAGGCCGGCTGGGCGAGGGCAAGGGCGGGCAGGGCGGCACCCAGCAGGGCGCGGCGCGCGATTCTTGGCATGGTATCCTCCATATTTTCGCCAAGCCTGACGCGGGGACCCGCCCTGTGACAAGCGCAATCCTGCAAAGGGGATGCGCGCCGCCACTATCTGGCATAATCGAGAGGGTAATTTCCAAGGGGTGCGGCATGGATCATGTGTTGGTTGCGGGCGCGGGCCCGGTGGGCATGGTGGCGGCAAGTTGCCTGGCGGATGCGGGCATCAAGGTGACCATCCTGGAGCAATCGCCCGATCTGCCCGATGATCTGCGCGCCAGCACCTTCCATCCGCCCACCCTCGATATGCTCGAGCGCTTCGGCGTGGTGCCGGCGATGATCGAGCAAGGCCTCGTCTGCCCGCAATGGCAGGTGCGCGACCGCGAAAAAGGCGTCATCGCCACCTATGATCTGGGCGTGCTGAAGAACGACACCAACCACCCCTATCGCCTGCAATGCGAGCAATGGCGCCTGACCCGCATGCTGCGCGACCGCCTGGCCAGCAACCCCGACGTCACCTTCCAATACGGCGCCTGCGTGCAGGATGTGACGCAGGACGCCAATGGCGTGGATGTCCGGCTCGAACATGGCGAGACCATTCGCGGCACCTGGCTGATCGGCTCGGATGGCGCGCGTTCCGCCGTGCGCCGCGCCCTGGGGGTGAATTTCGAGGGCATGACCATCCCCGAAATCTACCTCACCCTCTCCACCAGCTTCCCCTTCCATGAGGCGATCAGCGATCTCGCCAATATCGCCTATATCAGTGACCCGGAGGAATGGTTCGTGCTGCTGCGCACCGCCAGCCTGTGGCGCCTGCTGCTGCCGACCGACCCGGCGGAGACCGAGGAAGGCATGCTCCGCCCCGAGCGCATCGAGGCCCGCATGCAGGGCGTGCTGCCCACCGGCACGCCCTATAAGGTGCATCACCGCACCGCCTATCGCGTGCATGAGCGGGTGGCAGAGAAATACCTAGTGGGCCGGGTGATTTTGGCCGGCGATGCTGCGCATGTGAACAACCCGCTGGGTGGCATGGGCATGAATGGCGGCGTGCATGACGCCTTCAACCTGGCCGAGAAATTGACCCAGGTGATCCAGGGCGCCGACCCCGCTTTGCTCGGCCGCTACGAACGCCAGCGCCGCAAGGTGGCGGTGGAGGTTGTGCAAAGCCAGGCGCTGCGCAACCGCAACAACCTCAATATGCGTGAACCGGCCAAGCGCGAGGCAGCCTTCGCCGAAATGCGCGCCACGGTGGAGAGCGCCGAAAAGCACCGCGCCTTCCTGCTGCGCGGCTCGCTGATCCAATCCCTGCGCGATCTGGAGGATGTCGCATGAGCCATCCGGAAGAAGCCATCTACCAGGCCCAAGGCATGGGCAATTCCTCCGGCATGGGTGCAGCACCCGCCCTGGTGCTGGTGGATTTCGTGGTGGGCTTTGCCGACCCCGCGCATTTTGGCGGCGGCAATATCGGGCCGGCGATTGAAAATGCCGTGGCCCTGCTGGCGCATGCCCGCGCCAAGGCCTGGCCGGTGGCGCATACCCGCGTGGTCTATGCCGATGATGGCAGCGATGGCGGCGTCTTCACCCTCAAGGCGCCCTCATTGTTGAAACTGACCGAAACCTCGCCGCTCTCGCAGATCGTGCCGCAACTGACCCCCATCCCGGGCGAGCTGGTGGTGCGTAAACGCGGCGCCAGCGCTTTTTTCGACACCCAACTCTCGGGCTTTCTGCGCTTGCGCCGGGTGGATACGCTCATCGTGGGGGGCTGCACCACCTCGGGCTGCGTGCGCGCCACGGTCGTCGATGCCATGCAGCATGATTTGCGGACCATCGTGGCAGTGGATTGCGTGGGCGACCGGGCGCTGGGGCCGCATGAAGCCAACCTCTTCGACATGCGGCAGAAATATGCGGATCTGATGACCAATGCGGCTTTGATGGCCGCCTAAGTCTCCGCCCCGCCATTGATCGCCAGCATCTGGCCATTGATGAAGCCGCCATCCTCGGAGGCGAGCAGCCGCACCATGGCCGCCACCTCAGCCGGACGGCCCATCCGCCCCACCGGCACCCGCCCCACCATCGCCTGGCGATAGGCGGTGGGGTGCTCGGCCTCGTCATCGGCCGCGATGGGGCCGGGCGAGATCGCATTCACCGTGATGCCCTTGGGCCCGAATTCCTTGCCCATGGATTTCGTCAGGCCCCAAAGCCCGTGTTTGGCAACCGAGACTGGCGCCCGCCCGGCATAGCCATGGATGGCGTTCATGCCGGTGAAATTCACAATCCGGCCCCAGCCGCGTTCCAGCATGCCGGGGATGCAGGCCTGGGAGAGCCAGAGCGCTGCCTCCAGATCCACCGCCATCACCCGCCGCCAATCCTCCGGCGTGATCTCCAGGAAGGGCTTTTGCGGCCGCAGGGCGGCATTGTTCACCAGCACATCCACCCCACCAAAGGCGGCAATGGCCTCGGCCGCAATGCGGGCGCATTCGCCCGGCTGCCCCACATCGCCCATGGCGACCAGCGCACGCGCACCCAGCGCGCGGGCCTCGGCCGCCACGCTCTCCGCCGCCGCACGGTCGGACGAGCCGTTGATCACCACCGAAAAACCCTCCCCCGCCAGGGCCAGGGCCACCGCGCGGCCAATATTGCGCCCAGCGCCGGTGATGAGTGCTGTCTTTGTCATGGGTCTCGCCTTTTCTCGATGGCGGGCATGATCAACGCAGCACCGCGCCGCGTCCAGGCTCTCAGTCTTCTGCCCATTCCGGCCAGCGCTTCTTCACCACCGGGCTGTTCGGCGCATAGGCATGGCAGGTGCCCAGCAGCGATGGCTTGGCGCCGGGCTGGGTTGGCGGCTCGCCAGCCACATCGCGGTTTTTGCGGGCCTCGCGCGCCAGCCTGGCCCGGATGGGATAAAGCGTTTGGAACGCCACCGTGGCCATTTGCGCCAGCACCTCGCGCAGATGGGTGCAGCCTTTGACACCTCCCACCCGCTCATGCACCGCCTTATTGAAACCCGGGCCGATCTTCAGCCCGGCCAGATTGGCGAAGGCGGGCGCGGCACCGGGGCAGATGGAATAGGGGGTAAAATCGCTCGCCGCCTCGCAGGCAATGACGTTCATCTCGGTGTCGATGGTCATGCGCACCCACATGCCATGCAGCGGCTCGCCCGCATTCACCTGGCCACGATCATCGCTGGGGAAGCCATAAGTCTTGGTATCGACCAGATTGGCCTCGATATCGAACAGGCCATCGCTGCGCTGATAGCCCTTCAGCGTGATATCGCGCTGGTGCTGCAATTCGCGGTCAACGGGGTGGGAGAGCGGCATGGAGGCCTCATTCTTCGTGGTAATTTCCCTCAGTAGCCCGCAGCACGCCGCTTGACGATGCCCGGCCGCGCGGCGCAGCCTTGCGGTCAAAACAACACTGTCGAGGAACAACCATGCACAGCCCACGCCGCCCCCTGCTGCTCGGCGCCCTCGCAGCCCCCTGGCTCGGCGGCCGTGCCTCGGCGCAGACCATCACGCTGCGCAGCGCCGATACCCATCCCGATGGCTACCCCACGGTGGAAGCCGTGAAATTCATGGGCAATCTGGTCGAGCAGCGCTCCGGTGGCCGGCTCAAGGTGCAGGTCTTCCATTCCCGCCAATTGGGCGAGGAGCGTGAGACGCTCGAGCAAACCCGCTTTGGCGTCATCGACATCAATCGGGTGAATTTCGGCCCGCTGAACAATCTGGTGCCAGAGACCGCCATTCCCGGCCTGCCCTTCGTCTTCCGCGATGAGGCGCATATGCGCCGGGTGATGGATGGGCCGATCGGCAGCGAGATCGTCTCAGGCGCGGACCGTCACGGCTTTGTCGGCCTGTGCTTTTATGACAGCGGCGCGCGCAGCTTCTATTCCCGCCGCGGCCCGATCCGCACGCCCGATGATATGCGCGGCCTGAAGGTGCGGGTGCAGCAGAGCGACCTTTGGGTGGCCATCATGCGCGCGGTGAATGCCAATGCCACGCCGCTGCCCTTCGGCGAGGTTTATTCCGCCCTGCAAACCGGCGTGGTGGATGCGGCCGAGAATAATTGGCCGAGCTACCACTCCACCCGGCATTTCGAGGTGGCGAAATACTATTCCGAGACCGAGCATTCCATGTCGCCGGAAATCCTGGTGGCCTCTAAACGCTCCTTTGACCGGCTGCCGCGCGACCTGCAGTCCATTCTGCGCGATGCGGCGAAGGAGAGTGTGGGCGAAATGCGGAAGCTGTGGGATGCGCAGACCGCCGCCTCCCGCGCCGCCGTGCAGGCTGGCGGCGCGCAGATCAACCCGGTGGAGAAGGAGGCTTTCGCCCGCGCCATGGCACCGGTTTACGCCCAATTCGCCAGGGATGACCGGCTGCGCGGCCTGGTCAGCCGTATTCGCGAAGCGGCGTGAGTCGCTTCCTGCACCGCGCCTGCACCGCGGCGCTGTGGCTGGGCGGTGTTGCCATGGTGGTGATGGTGGTGATCGTGGCCTGGGCGGTGTTTGGCCGCTTCGTGCTCAATGACACCCCCGCCTGGGCCGAACAGGTGGCGATGCTGCTGCTGGGCTGGGTGATTCTGGGCGCGGCTGCGGCCGGCGTGCGGGAAAACACCCATATGGGCTTTGATATTCTGCGTAATTCTCTGCCTGCGCCGGTGGCGGCGATCTTCGCCCTGCTGAGTGACGCGGTGGTGGCCGGCTTTGGCGCCTGCATGGTGTGGTTCGGCACCGAATTGGCGGCAGGGGTATGGGATGCGACGCTGCCAACCACCGGCCTGCCCGGCGGGGTAGAATACCTGCCCATGGTGCTCGGCGGCACCCTGATCACCGCCTTTGGGGCCGAGCGCATCCATTGCCGCCTGCGCGGCCTGCCACTGCCCGAACCCCGCCAGCACCTGGTGGATGGCTGAGATGGCAGTCGCCATTCTGATGGGCGTTTTCACCGCCCTGCTGCTGATCGGCACGCCGGTGGCCTTTGCCCTCGGCGCGGCCGCCATGGCGACAGTGGTCTATCTGGACCTGCCGGCCATCGTTGTGGTGCAGCAGCTCTCCTCCGGCATGAATGTATTTTCCATGCTGGCCATCCCGTTCTTCATCTTCGCCGGCGATCTGATGATGCGCGGCCGGATCGCTGATCATCTCGTGGCCTTCGCCGCCGCCCTGGTGGGGCATATGCGCGGCGGGCTGGGGCAGGTGAATATCGTGGCCTGCACCTTGTTCGGCGGCGTCTCCGGCTCGGCGGTGGCGGATGCTTCGGCGGTGGGTGGGGTGATGATCCCGCAGATGCGCAAGCGCGGCTATGCGCCGGATTACGCCGTCAATGTCACCGCCAATGCCGCCTTGATCGACCTGTTGATCCCGCCCAGCCACAATATGATCCTCTATGTCATTGCCGCCGGCGGTGCCATCTCGGTGGCGGATTTGTTCACCGCCGGCATCATCCCCGGCATGCTGCTGATGGCGGTGCTGATGTTCACCGCCTGGGTGGTGGCGGTGAGGCGCGGCTACCCGGCGGAACGCTTTCCCGGCTGGTGGGCGCTGGCCCGGCTGGCGGCGGCTGCACTGCCCGGGCTGATGTTGATTGTCATCATCTTCGCCGGCGTGCGCAGCGGCATTTTTACCGCCACTGAAAGCGCATGCGTGGCCGTGCTCTATGCGCTGCTGGTTACGCTTTTGGTCTATCGCAGCCTCAATTGGGAGGCATTTCGCGAGGCTGTGCTGGGGGCGGTGCGCACCACCGGCATGGTCATGCTCATCATCGGCACCGCCACCGCCTTTGGCTGGCTGATGGCCTTGTTGCAGGTGCCGGCTGCCACCGTGGCGCTGATGCGCGGCATCACCAATGATCCGCTGCTGACGCTGTTGATCATCAACATCATCCTGTTGCTGCTGGGCACCTTCATGGATATGGCGCCGCTGATCATGATCGGCACGCCGATTTTCCTGCCGGTGGTGAAGGCACTCGGGATGGACCCGGTGCATTTTGGCGTGGTGATGATTCTCAATCTGGGCATTGGCCTGGTCACGCCGCCGGTTGGGCCCGTATTGTTCGTGGCCTGCGCGGTGGGTGGCATTTCGATGTGGGAGGCGACGAAAACCAGCATTCCCTTCTATATCGCCGGCATTACCGTGCTGATGTTGGTCACCTATATCCCAGCGCTCTCGCTGTGGCTTCCTGGAGTGTTTCGATGAGTGTTTCCGTCCCTATTGAGGGCAATGTGTTTTGCATCGTGGGTGGTGCCTCGCTGGTCGGTTCCGCCACCGCCGAGCATCTTCTGGCGCGCGGCGCGGCCGAGGTGCGCGTCTTCGACAATTTCGCCTTTGGCGGCGATGCGGCGCTGGCGCATATCGCCGATCATCCACGCCTGAAAATCATCCGCGGCGATGTGATGCGCCTGCCGGACCTGCTGGCGGCGCAGAAAGGCGCGCATGGCGTGCTGCAACTCGCCGCGCTGATGACGCTGAACATGGACCGCGATTCCTGGACCGGCATGGATGTGAATATCCGTGGCGTGCAGAATTCGCTGGAGGCCGCGCGGCATAATGGCGTGGGCAAATTCGTCTTTGCCAGTTCCAACGCCGTCTATGGCTATGGCCCGGGCATCAAGGGCGATCTGGTGGAGGGCACGCCATTCCATTCCGCCGGCGCGCCGCCCGCCGCCATTCTCTATGGCGCCACCAAAATCATTGGCGAGCAGCTCTGCCGCGCCGCCTTCCAAAAGCACGGGCAGGATTATGTCGTGCTGCGCTATTCGACCGTCTATGGCGAGCGGCAGCATTACCGCGCCGCCAATGCGCTTTACATCATCGAGACGTATGACGCCGTGCGCGCCGGCCGCGCACCAAAAGTGTTTGGCGATGGCAGCGAGACCAAGCATTTCGTCTATGTTGGTGATCTGGCGCGGGCCAATGCGGCGGCGTTCGAGGCTGCGGCCACCGACGTGGCCGTGAACACCTCCGGCCCCGAGCCCATCTCCACGCTGGAATTGGTGCGCCTGGTGACCGAGATTGCCGGTGGCGGCCCCGAGCCCGAATTCATCGGCGAGACGCCCGGCAAGGTGCGGCTGACCTCCGGCGGTGCCTTCGATATTGTGCACGGCGAAGCAAAGCGGGTGTTGAACTGGGAGCCGCAGATGCACATGCGAGAAGGCCTAACCCGCCTCATGGCCTGGCTAGAGCAAGACCGAGCAAAAAACGGATAAAAAGAAAGGAGCCTGGGGGAATTCATTCCCCCAGTGTCGAAGGGAGAAACATGAAAAGAAGAGCAGTCCTGGCCTGTCTGGCCACCCCGGCAATAGCCCAACCCTGGCGCCCCGAACGCCCAATAGAAATCCTGGTAGGCTTCGCCCCAGGCGGCGGCACGGACCTTGACGCCAGAAGCTATGGCGCCGCCATGGAGCGCGTGTTGGGTGTGCCCTTCGTGGTGACCAACCGTGCCGGTGCCGGCGGTGAGGTGGCGCTGGCCGCGGTGGCCCGGGCCAGGCCCGATGGCCTGACCTTGGGCACCACCAATATGCCCGGGCTGCTGACCATCCCCATCGAGCGCGCGGCGCAGTTCAAGCTGGCCGATTTCGCCCCCATCGCCAGCCTGGTGACCGACCCTTCGGCCATGACGGTGCATGCCCAGAGCCCGCTGCGCAGCGTGGCCGATATCATCGCCCGTGCCCGGGCCAACCCCGATACGCTCACCTTCGCCAGCCCCGGCGTGGGCACCGATGATCATTTGCAGCTGGTGCTGTTCATGGCGCTCACCGGTACAAGGATCACCAATGTGGTCTATGCCGGCGATGCGCCGATGCGCACCGCGCTGCTCTCGCGCCAGGTGGATATCAGCGGCTTGAACCTCGGCGCCTCGGCCGCCAATGCCGAGAATACCCGCATCCTGGCGCATGCAGGTGCGGCGCGCAGCCGTTTCGCGCCCGATGTGCCCACCTTCAAAGAACTCGGCTTGGATATCCAAATGGCCTCCGAGCGCGGCATTGTGGCGCCCGCAGCCACGCCCGCGCCCATCCTGGCCCGGCTGCGTGAGGCCACGGCAGTGGTCGCGCAGGACCCGCAATTCCGCCAGCAATTGGAGCAGCGTTATTCCGAACTGGCCTATGAGCCGCATGATACCTGGTTCGCCCGCCTCGCCCATCGCGAGGCCGAGTACCGCAGATTGTGGCAAACCACGCCTTGGAACCGTTGACCGCAGCGTCCCGCCTAGAGCCGTTTCACCGAGAGCGAAGACGGTGAGACGGCTCTAGCCTTTGTTTGTCGTGCATCATCCGCTCAAACCATTCCGTTTGAGCGGATGATACTCTGTGAGAAGACCCGACCATGCCTGCAGCGGCCCTGGCCCATCCGCCAGGGCAGGAAATTGCATGGGCTTGTTCGTAAATCTAACAAAAATTTTAATATTTTCAGTCTACCGGCATTGCGCGGTCGCTCAGGCAGCGCCGGCTTGGCCGCCATCTGGCATCGAATTCCCGTTGTTTCGCGGCAAAAAACTGCCATAATGCAGCCTGCGCATGGAATCTAGGCTAAATTGGTACGCCCCCCCCCCGTGCTTTGCCCGGATGGCAGCTTGGTTATGACGCAGGACAAAAGCTAACAAAAAATCAACTTTTATCCAGATTGCATTTCCTCAGGCGCCCCAGCACGGTAACAGGGCGACATTAGCACAATTTCAAACCATAAGGGCCGCGTGAAAACGGCCATCTGGGAAGCGAGGGACGAAAAATAATGGCATCTCCATCCATGGCCACGGGCGTGGAGGCGGCAAACCGCCCCATGACCAAGGAAGAGAAGAAGGTCATCCTCGCCTCCTCTCTCGGCACCGTTTTCGAGTGGTATGATTTCTATCTCTACGGCTCGCTGGCGGCGATCATCGGCGCGCAGTTCTTCAGCCAGTATCCGGAGGCGACGCGCAACATCTTCGCCTTGCTGGCCTTCGCCGCAGGCTTCCTCGTTCGCCCCTTCGGCGCCCTGGTGTTTGGCCGCCTGGGTGACCTGGTGGGCCGCAAATACACCTTCCTCGTCACCATCGTGATCATGGGCGCCTCGACCTTCGCCGTCGGCCTCCTGCCCAGCAGCGAGACCATCGGCATCTCCGCCGCCATCATCCTGATCGTGCTGCGCTGCCTGCAGGGCTTGGCGCTGGGCGGTGAGTATGGCGGTGCGGCGACCTATGTGGCCGAGCACGCGCCGCATGGCCGCCGCGGCTTCTACACCAGCTTTATCCAGATCACCGCGACCGCCGGCCTGTTCCTGTCGCTGATCGTGATCCTGAGCGTGCGCAGCATTGTGGGCGAACAGGAATTCGCCGCCTGGGGCTGGCGCATTCCCTTCCTGCTCTCGGCCTTCCTGCTCGCCATCTCGGTCTATATCCGCCTCTCGATGAACGAGAGCCCTGCCTTCCAGAAGATGAAGGACGAGGGCACTCGTTCAAAGGCGCCACTGGGCGAGGCCTTCGGCCAATGGAAGAACGCGAAGATCGCGCTGCTCGCTTTGCTCGGCCTTGTCATGGGCCAGGCAGTGGTCTGGTACACCGGTCAGTTCTACGCGCTGTTCTTCCTCGGCTCGGTGCTGAAGGTGGATGGCTTCACCACCAATATGCTCATCGCCTGGAGCTTGGTGCTGGGCTCGGGTGGCTTCGTGCTCTTCGGCTGGCTGTCGGACAAGATCGGCCGCAAGCCGATCATCATCGGCGGTATGCTGCTCGCTGCCGTCACCTATTTCCCGCTCTTCAAGCTTATGAGCCATGAGGCCAACCCGGCACTCTCAGCCGCGCATGCCAACATCTCGGTTGTCGTCCGGGCCAACACGGCCGGTTGCTCCTTCCAGTTCAACCCGACCAATACCGTCTCCTTCACCCAGCCATGCGACGTGACCAAGGCGGCACTTGCCCGCGCCTCAGTCAACTACCGCGTCGAAAATACGCCGGGTGACGCGGTGACGGTGACGGTCGGCAACCAGCCGCCTGTCAACGCCACTAACAACCCGAACTTCCGGCGCGACCTGGCGGCGGCGCTCACCGCGGTGGGCTACCCCGTCGCGGCCAACCCCACAGTGGTGAAGATGTCCGGTCCCTTTGACATCTTCCGCGAACAGCCTGCCGTGCTCATCGCCATCCTGACCCTGTTGGTGATCTACGTGACCATGGTCTACGGCCCCATCGCGGCGGCGCTGGTGGAAATGTTCCCCACCCGCATCCGCTACACCTCCATGTCGCTGCCCTATCACATCGGTAATGGCTGGTTCGGCGGGCTGATGCCGGCCACCGCCTTCGCCATGATCGCGCAGACCGGCGATGTGTATTACGGCCTGTGGTACCCCATCGTCATCGCCGTGGCCTGCGCGGTGATCGGCATCCTGTTTGTGCGGGAAAGCAAGGACAACGACATCAACGCGGAAGAAGTCTCGCGCTGATCCTTTCCCTGTCCTGATATCGGCCGCGGAGGGTAACCTCCGCGGCCTTTTTTATTCCTGGCGCATCGCGATCGGCGCCCTGGCCAGACCATCCCGTGACAGTTTCCCCGCCGGGTGGGGTTGCGCCGTCATCGGCAAAAAGCTAGTCGAAACTCCACGGCGCGCTGCCGTAGCTCAGTGGTAGAGCACTCCCTTGGTAAGGGAG
>NZ_JBBARU010000046.1:0-1342 GCF_040399605.1 Rhodovarius sp.
TTTCCCTGGCCGTCGGCAGCGTGGTCGTGGCGGTCATCGTGCTTGCGCTCAAGCTGGTGGCCTGGTGGCTGACCGGCAGCGTGGCGCTCTTCGCCGATGCGCTGGAATCGGTGGTGAACGTCGCCGCTGCGCTGGCGGCGCTGGCCGCGGTGCGGGTCTCCGCCCGGCCGGCCGATGCCAATCACCCCTATGGCCACCACAAGGCCGAATATTTTTCCGCCGTGCTGGAGGGGGCGCTGATTTTGGTCGCCGCCTTCATCATTTTGCACGAGTGCTGGGCGGCGCTAAACAACCCGCGCAGCATAGAATTGACCGCGACCGCCCTGTTGGTGGCCGGCCTTGCCACGGCCTGCAACGCGGCATGGTGCTGGGTGTTGTTTCGCCGCGGCCGGGCGCTGCGCTCGCCCGCGCTGCTGGCGGATGGGAAGCATTTGCTCTCCGATGTGGTGACCAGCGGCGGGGTGCTGCTGGGCATAACCCTGGCGGCGATGACCGGGCTGGGCTGGCTCGACCCGCTGATGGCGGCGCTCACGGCGGGAAATATTCTGTTCAGCGGCGTGGGGCTGATGCGTGAGAGCTTTGCCGGGCTGATGGATGAGGCGCCGCCGCCGCAAACCCTGGCGCGCATTCGTGGCGTGGTGGCGGCCAATGCCGAGGGCGCGATCGAGGCACATGACCTGCGGATGCGCCAGGCCGGCCGAAACAGTTTTATCGAGTTCCACCTCGTCGTGCCCGCCGCCATGACGGTGGCGGATGCGCATGTGATCTGTGACCGTCTGGAGGCCGCCTTGCGCGCCGATCTGGGCGAGGCGGTGATCACCATCCATGTGGAGCCAGAAGGCAAGGCGAAGCATAGCGGGGTGCTGGTGCTGTGACGGCGGCGCGGGCGCGCCTGGCACCCGCCTCTGGCGGTGGTGCGAGGGGCTGGGCGTGGTTGGGGTTGGCGCTCTCGGTGCTGCTGCATGCGGCGGTGGTGGGTGGCCTATTGTGGTGGGTGGCGCGTGACACCCCGGCCGAGATTCCCGAGCAGGGGGTGGAACTCATGTGGGACCAGCCCAATCAGGCCGCCCTGGCTGCCGGGCCAGAGGGCGATACCGCCAGCCCCGAGGCGCCGCCCAGCGTGGCGCCGCCGCCCGCCCCCGAGGCCGAGGCTGCACCACAACCACCCGAAGAGGCTCCGCCTCCGCCACCCGCCCCCAGCATGGCCGAATCGCCGCCACCACCACCGGCACCCGCCATCGCCGCCGCACCGCCGCCACAGCCCGCGCCCATGCCACCGCCGCCACCGCCGCCACCGCCACTGCCCGATGGCGTGCTGCCGCCCCCGCCACCGCCGCTGCCT
>NZ_JBBARU010000046.1:1442-27994 GCF_040399605.1 Rhodovarius sp.
GCCGCCACCGCCACTGCCCGATGGCGTGCTGCCGCCCCCGCCACCGCCGCTGCCTGAGCCGCCAAGGCCGGAAGCCACGCCGCCCGAGCCGCCGCCGCCCGAACCGCAGCCGAGCGAAACGCCGCCATCGCAGCCCAGCCCGGAAGCGCCGCGCGCCGCCCCTACCCCGCCACCGCCTCGCCCCGAGCCTGCCGCCCGCCCGCCCCGCCCGGCCACCCCGCGGCCAGCGCAGCCCCCACCGCCACGGCCCAGCCAGCAAGCCGGCCCAGCCCAGCCAGCCCAGGCGCCGCCGGCGCAACCCGGCGGCGCGGCCCTGGCACTCGGCGCCACATCCGCGCCCAGCCTCGACCCCGGCTGCACCAATCCACCGCCGGTCTATCCCGCCAATTCCCGCCGGGCCGGTGAGGAGGGTGTGGTGCAGATCGTGGTGACGATTGGCGCGAATGGCCGCGCCATCGCCGCGCAGATTGCAGCCTCAAGCCGCTCCGCCGCGTTGGATGAGGCAGCGCGGCGGGCAGTGCTCGGCTGGTGCTATCGACCGGCCTTGCGCAATGGTGAACCTGTTCAGGGCCAGGTCGCGACCAATATCCGCTTCACGCTGCAATAGGGAAATCTGCCATGGTCAAGCTGGATGTCATCACCACCAGGGGTGGCGATGGGGGGGAAACCTCGCTGGGCGATGGTTCACGCGTGCGCAAGGACGCGCTGCGGGTGGAGGCGTATGGCACCGTTGATGAGGCGAATTGCGCCATTGGGCTGGTGCGCCTGCATATCGGGGGGGACCGTGCGGCCGATGCCATGCTGGCGCGCATTCAGAATGATCTCTTCGACCTCGGCGCCGATCTTTGCGTGCCCGGGGAGGGCGCGGATAGGCTGCGCATCACCGATGGCCAATGCCTGCGGCTGGAGGAGGAGATCGGCGCGATGAATGCGGTGATCGCGCCGCTGAATTCCTTCGTGCTGCCCGGCGGCAGTCCCGGCGCGGCGCATGCCCATCTCGCCCGCACCATTGCCCGGCGGGCGGAGCGGCTGGTGGTCTCGCTGGCGGCGGCGGAGAGCGTGAACCCGCAGGCCGTGCGCTACCTCAACCGGCTGAGCGATTTCCTCTTCGTGCTGAGCCGGCGGCTGAATGATAATGGGCTGGGCGATGTGAAGTGGCTGCCCGGCGCCAGCCGGTAGCTTGCCCCCCGGCCCGCCATGCCGCACATGGCGGGCGAATGGAACTGCGCACCGCCGATTTCGATTTTGCTCTGCCTGAGGCGCTGATCGCCCAGGAACCGGCGCGGCCGCGCGATGCGGCGCGGCTGCTGGTGGTGGATGATGCGCTGCGCGATATGGCTGTGCGCGACCTGCCAGCCCTGCTCCAGCCAGGCGATCTGATGGTGGTGAATGACACCCAGGTGATCCCGGCACGGCTGGTGGCGTTTCGTGGCGAGGCCAGGATTGAGGTGATGCTCAACCGCGCCGAGGGGGGGGGCGTGTGGCATGCGCTGCTGCGCAATTCCCGCCGGCTGCGGGCGGGGGATGTTTTGCGTATTCCAGGCAGCGCAGTGACCGCGCGGGTGCTGGAGGCGCCGGAGGGTGGCGCGGCGCGGCTGGATTTCGGGGGGGATGACGCCGCCCTGGCCGAGGCGCTGGCGGCGGTGGGGGAAATTCCGCTGCCGCCCTATATCGCCCGGCCCGATGGGCCGCGCGCCACTGACAGCGCCGATTATCAGACGGCATTCGCCAGCAAGCCCGGCGCAGTGGCCGCCCCCACCGCCAGCCTGCATTTCACCCCGGAATTGCTGGCGGCTTTGGCGGCGCGGGGGGTGCAGCGGGCCGAGCTGACGCTGCATGTCGGCGCGGGCACCTTTCTGCCGCTGCGGGCAGAGAACCCGCGCGAACATCGTTTGCATGCGGAATGGGGGGAGGTTACGCCCGAAGCGGCGGCGGCCATCAATTTGGCGCGGGCCGAGGGGCGGCGCATCATCGCCGTGGGCACCACGGCGCTGCGCCTGCTGGAGGCGGCGACGACGGGCGAGCATGCCGTGCCGGTCCGGCCATTTCGCGGTTTGACAGAGATTTTTCTGCTGCCGGGGCATCGCTTCACCACGGCTGATCTGCTGATGACCAATTTCCATTTGCCGAAATCCACCCTGCTGATGCTGGTCAGCGCCTTTGCCGGCACGGCGCGGATGCGCGCGGCCTATGCGCATGCGGTGGCGGCGGGGTATCGGTTTTTCAGCTATGGTGATTCCTCGTTGCTGACCCTGACGGGTGCGGCCAGATAAGGGGTTGGGAGTTTGAGTTTAGGTTGGGCTTGCGCCGGATGTGATGGCGCCGCGCGGGCGGGCATGCTGCACACCGCGCATGGCGATGTGCCCACCCCGGTCTTCATGCCCGTGGGCACGGCCGGCACGGTGAAGGGAATGACGGCGGATGCCGTGCGCTCCACCGGCGCGCGCATCGTGCTGGGCAATACCTATCACCTGATGCTGCGCCCTGGGGCCGAGCGGGTGGCGCGGCTGGGCGGGCTGCACAAGATGATGGATTGGCCCGGGCCCATCCTGACCGATAGCGGCGGCTTTCAGGTGATGAGCCTGTCAGGCTTGCGGAAAATGGATGCGGATGGGGTGACCTTCCAATCGCATATTGATGGCGCGAAGCACCGCCTCACCCCCGCACGCAGCATCGAGATCCAGCATTTGCTCGATGCCACCATCACCATGAGTTTTGATGAATGCACCCCCTTCCCCGCCACCCATGAGGAGGCGGCTAAATCCATGCGCATCTCGATGGATTGGGCGGCGCGCGGGCGGGAGGCTTTTGTGCCGCGCGAAGGCTATGGGCTTTTTGGCATCGTGCAGGGCTCCACCTATGCCGATTTGCGCGCTGAGAGCGTAAAGGCGCTGACCGATATTAGCTTTGAGGGCTATGCGGTGGGGGGGCTCGCGGTGGGTGAGGGGCAGCAGATGATGTTCGACACGCTCGATGTCACCGTGCCGCTGATGCTGCATGACAAGCCGCGCTATTTGATGGGCGTGGGCACGCCCGATGACCTGCTGGGCGCGGTGGCGCGGGGGATCGACATGTTCGATTGCGTCATCCCCACCCGTTCGGGCCGGATGGGCCGGGCCTATACCTCGGGGGGCGTGCTGAATATGCGCAATGCCCGCCATGCCGATGATGCGGGGCCGCTGGACCCCGAATGCGATTGCCCGGCCTGCACAAGGCATAGCCGCGCCTATATCCACCATTTGATCAAGGCCGAGGAGATGTTGGGCCCCATGCTGCTGACCTGGCACAATATCCGCTATTATCAGCGGCTGATGCAACGCATGCGCAATGCCATTCTGGCCGGCCGCCTGGCCGAGGAATCGGCCGCCATCCGCGCCGGATGGGCCGCGGCATGAAGCGCGCGACCAAGACCCAGACCAAGGGACTGACCATGCTGGGCGCGCCCACGCCCATGCCAACCAACCCCGATGAGGCGGTGCTGGAGCGGGTGCCCAATCCGCATGCCGATATTGCCTTTTGCATTCGGTTTGTGGCGCCGGAATTCACCTCGCTCTGCCCGCTCACCGCGCAGCCGGATTTTGCCCATCTGGTGCTGGATTACGTGCCCAATAAATGGATTGTGGAGAGCAAGTCGCTCAAGCTCTATCTGGCCAGCTTTCGCAATCACGGGGCCTTTCATGAGGCTTGCACCATTGATATCGCCCGGCGGATCAATGCCTTGCTGGCGCCGGCCTGGCTGCGGATTGGTGGCTATTGGTATCCGCGCGGGGGCATTCCCATTGATGTGTTCTGGCAAACCGGGGTGCCGCCCAAGGGGGTGTGGATTCCGGACCAGGGCGTGCCGGGCTATCGCGGCCGGGGCTGAGGCGGCGGCAAGGGTACTGGCCGCGCTGCGGGGCAGGAGCAGACAACGCTGCCATCGGCGAGGCGGTTGGCCACGGTGGGTTCATCGCAATGCGGGCAGAGGATGGGGGTCATTGCCGTTCTCCCTGTTTGGGCAGCGGGCGCATGGCGCGCAGGCGTTGGGCCAGGAGCGGCTGGGCGGCGTGTTCGGCCAGCAGGGCGGCTTCCTCCCGCGCGGCTTCGAAGCCCAGGCGGTAGCCCTCATAGGTGGCGGTATCGAGATTTTTGGCGATGGCTTTGGCGATGCTGTCTGGCATGGCGCTGATCTGCGGCCGCTGGGGCTGGGCTGCAAGGGGCCGATGGTGTGTTAGCAGGCTGCTGAAAAGCGCTGATGGCAGAGGAAAAGAGCGAAAGGGCTTTGCCCTTTCGCGCTCTCACACCAGGAAAATGATTTTCCTGGACCTTTGGATAATATTAGAGCCAACAATTCATCGAAGGTGCAGGAAACTCGTCGACATATATGTCGACCCTGCTGGGGTGCTCGAGGGGCAAAGCCCCTCGATCTTGCTGTCGCTCCCTATTCGTTTTTCGATAGCCTGCTAGGCTTTGGAAAGGAAACAACCAGGAATAGCCATGCGTCGCGCGCGCCGCGCCGCCATGAACCGCCGCAAATTTGTGGCAGCCGCATCGATGATTCCGCTGGTTGCGCGGGCCCAGGGCACCTGGCCGGAGCGGCCCATCCGCGCCTTCGTGCCCTTCGCCCCCGGCACCGCGACGGATAATCTGGCCCGCGTAGTGATCGAGCCGATGGGGGTAGCACTTGGCCAGCCGATTGTGATTGAGAACCGGGCCGGCGCCGGGGGCGCGATCGGCGCGCAGGCGGCGGCCAGGTCAGCGCCGGATGGCTATGCGCTGCTTTTCGGCTCGGCCACGACGCAGGCGGCCAATGTCTCGCTGATCCGCAACCTGCCTTATGATCCGGCGCGGGATTTTTCGCCCATTTCGCGCCTGGCCCATATTGCCCAGGTGCTGGTGGTGCATCCTTCGGTGCCGGCGCAGACGGTGCAGGAATTCGTCGCCTGGCTGCGGGCCAATCCGGGAAAGAATTTTGCCTCTGCCTCCTCGGGCAATCTCGCCCCGGCTGCCTTTCTGGTGAAGCGGCTGGGGCTGGAGGCCCAAGGCGTCACCTATCGTTCGCCACCGCAGGCGCTGACCGATGTGATGGCGGGCGTGGTGCCCTTCATGTTTATCGATATGTCGGCGGTGCTGGGCCATGTGCGGGCTGGCGCGGTGCGGGCGCTGGCGGTGACGTCGGCCACGCCATCGGCGCTGCTGCCCGAGGTGCCGCCCCTGGCCGCCACGGTCCTGCCGGGCTTTGAATTGCTCACCTGGATGGGTCTTTATGGCCCGGCCGGCCTGCCCGAGGCGATGGTGAACCGGCTGAATGCCGAGGCCCGCGCCGCGCTGGCGCGGCCGGAGATTATCCAACGCCTGCTGGCGATGGGGTTTGAGGCGCGGTCCAGCACGCCCGCAGAATTGGGCGAATTCAACCGCAGTGAAATAGAAAAATGGCGCGGCCTGGTGGCCGAGACCGCAATGGAGGTGACCTGATATGATGCAACGCCGCACCCTGCCCCTGCTTGCCTTGGCCATGCCAGCCTTCGCACAGGATGCCTATCCCAGCCGCACCATCAGTGCCGTCACCGGTTATGCGCCCGGGGGGGTGACCGATGTGGTCAGCCGTGCCGTGGCCGCGCGGATGGCGCAGGAACTTGGCACTACAATTGTGGTGGAAAATCGCGTGGGTGCCGCCACCGCCGTGGCCAATACCCATGTCGCCCAGGCGAGGCCGGATGGCTACACGCTGCTCATGGGCACCTCCACGCTGGCCATCAACCCGGCCTTGCAGCCCAACCTCACGCCGCGCGACCCGGCGCGGGAGTTGGCGCCGGTGGGCATGGTGTTCCGCAGCCCCTTCGTGCTGCATGTCCATCCCTCGCTGCCCATCCATAATATGGCGGAGTTTCTGGCCTATGCCCGGGCCAATCCGGGGCGGCTGAATATTGGCAGCTCGGGCACTGGGGCTGTGAACCATTTGAGCCAGGCGCTGCTGGTGGCGCGCACCGGGGTGGAGCTGGTGCATGTGCCCTTCCGCGGCGGCGCGCCGGGGCTGTTGGAACTGCGCGCCGGGCGCATTCAGGGCATGTTCAACGCGACGCAGGAGGCCCAGCCGGTGGTGCGCGAGGGGGCGACCCGCGCGCTTGGCGTGACCAGCCGGACTCGCATTCCCACCCTGCCCGATGTGCCGCCCATCGCCGATACCGTGCCGGGCTATGAGGCGCTGTTCTGGCAGGGGCTCTTCGCCCCCGCCGGCACGCCCGCACCCATCATGACCCGGCTGGAAGCGGCCTTGCGCGTTGCCACCACCGACCCTGCCTTGGTCAGCCGCATGGCCGAGCAGGGGGTGGAGATGGTCTCGGGCGGCGCGGATGACCTGCGCGCGCTACTGGCGCGGGAGCTGGTGAGCTGGGCCGAGGTGATCCGCGGCCAGAACATTCGCGCGGAGTAGTCAGGACACATCTTGGCCGATACTGTGTTGGCCAAGAAAAACCACAGGGAGACGTTGATGCTTGGCCTGATGCAAGAGCACCCGCTGCTCGTATCCTCCATCCTGACCCATGCGGCGAAGCATCATCGCGGATCGAAGCTGGTCAGCGTGGATGCAGCCGGGGCGGTGACACGCTCCACCTACCCCGCCATGGCCGTGCGCGCGGCACAATTGGCGCATGCCCTGGCCCGGCTGGGGGTGCGGCGGGGCGAGCGGGTGGCGACGCTGGGCTGGAACACCGCGCCGCATATGGAGGTGTATTACGCTGCCTCCGGCATGGGGGCGGTGCTGCACACGGTCAATCCGCGGCTGTTTCCCGACCAGATCGCCTATATTCTGAACGATGCCGCCGATGTGGCGCTGTTTGTCGATGCCTCGCTGCTGCCGGGGCTGATGGCGCTGGCCGAGCGCCTGCCGGAAACGCTGCGCGTGGTGGTGGTGATGGGCGAGGCCCCCCTGCCCGCGCTGCGCGTGCCCGTCGTGGGTTATGAGACGCTCATCGCCGGCGAGGACACCGAATACCCCTGGCCGCTGCTGGATGAACGGGCGGCGAGCGCGCTGTGCTATACCTCCGGCACCACGGGCGAGCCGAAGGGCGTGCTCTATTCCCATCGCTCCACCGTGCTGCATGCCATGGCGGCGGTGCAGCCCGATGTGTTTGCGCTCCGCGCGCTGGATGTGGTGATGCCGGTGGTGCCGATGTTCCACGTCAATGCGTGGGGCCTGCCCTATGCCGCGCCGATGACCGGCGCCTCGCTGGTGCTGCCGGGGCCGAGGCTGGACCCGGCCAGCCTGCATGCGCTGGTGGAGGCTGAGGGGGTAACCTTCTCGGCCGGGGTGCCGACGATCTGGACCGGGCTGCTGGGTTGGCTGCGGGCCGACCCCGCCCGACGTTTCACAGCGCCGCCGCGCCTGGTGGTGGGCGGCACGGCACTGCCGGTGGCGATCACCGCCGGGTTCCAGAAGGAATACGGCGTGCCCATCCTGCATGCCTGGGGCATGACCGAGATCAGCCCGCTGGGCAGCGTGAACACCCGCAAGGCGGAGAATGCCCATTGGTCGGATGAAGAATTCCTGGCCTATTCGCGCAAGCAGGGAAGGCCGCAATTCGGCGTGGATTTGCGGGTGCTCGATGCCGCTGGTGCGCCCATTGCCGAGGATGATTTGGCCTTTGGCGAATTGCAGGTGCAGGGGCATTGGGTGGCCAGCGGCTATTTCAATCGCCCCGGCGATGAGGCCTTTACCGCCGATGGCTGGATGAAGACCGGCGATGTGGTGACGGTGGACGCGCTCGGCTCCATCGAGATCGTTGACCGGGCGAAGGATGTCATCAAATCGGGCGGCGAATGGATCAGCTCGATCACGCTGGAAAATCTGGCGCTGGCGCATCCGGATGTGCAACTCGCCGCCGTCATTCCGGCGCATCACCCCAAATGGGATGAACGCCCGCTGCTGCTGGTGGTGCGCAAGCCGGGCACGACCCCCGATGCCGCCTCCATCCTGTCCATCTATGAGGGCAAAGTGGCGAAGTGGTGGGTGCCCGATGGGGTGGAATTCGTCGACTCGCTGCCGCTCACCGCCACCGGAAAACTCTGGAAGGCAGAGATGAAGAAGCAGTGGAAAGACTTTTCTTTCGGTAGCT
The DNA here is from genome assembly GCF_040399605.1 of Rhodovarius sp. NCBI lineage: Bacteria > Pseudomonadati > Pseudomonadota > Alphaproteobacteria > Acetobacterales > Roseomonadaceae > Rhodovarius > Rhodovarius sp. The sequence continues at coordinate 9,536 of NZ_JBBARU010000046.1, forward strand.
GACGCGGATTTGTGCAAATCCGGTACCGCATGACGATTCCTCCGCCTTTGCCCGCTTGCCGGCAGCGCCTGGGCGTTCTTTGCTTGTGCCGTCCGAGAGGGAGATCTCCATGCGTCTGAAATTTCTGGCCGCCGGCCTGGCTGCCATGTTGGCCAGCCAGGCAGAGGCCCAACAGCCCCGCGTGCTGCGCATCGCCATGACGGCGGCCGATGTACCGACCACCACGGGCATGCCCAATAACGGCTTCGAGGGTATGCGCTTCCTCGGCTACCCGGTGTTTGAGGCGCTGACCCTGTGGGACCTCTCCAGCGCTGAGCGCCCGGCCACGCTGCGGCCCGGCCTGGCCGAAAGCTGGGAGCAGGACCCGGCAGACCCGCAAAACTGGATCTTCCGCCTGCGTCAGGGCGTGACCTTCCATGACGGCACGCCCTTCAATGCGGATGCCGTGATCTGGAACATGGATCGCTTCTTCCGCAATGACAGCCCGCAATTCGAGGCGGCGGGCAGCGCAATTTCCCGCGCCCGCGTGCCGATCCTGGAGAGCTACCGTAAGATCGATGACCGCACGATCGGCATGCGGACCAACCGCGTGGCGTCGTATTTCCCTTATATGGTCGTCTATCTGCTGATGACCTCGCCGCAGAGCTTCGAGCAGGCCGGGCGGGATTGGGCGCGTGTGGCGGCCCTGCCGCCGGCTGGCACCGGGCCCTTCCGCCTCAGCCGCTTCGTGCCGCGCACCTCGGCCGAGTTGACCCGCAATGATGGCTATTGGGACCGGGCACGGGTGCCGCGCCTGGACCGCGTGGTGCTGCTGCCCATGCCTGAGGCGACGACGCGCCTCGCCGCCCTGCGCTCGGGCCAGGTGGACTGGATTGAGGTGCCGCCGCCCGACGGCATTCCGAGCCTGCGCGCCGCAGGCTTCACCATCACCACCGGCAGCTATCCGCATGTCTGGCCCTGGATGCTGCAGACCGGCGGCGATAGCCCGCTGGCCGATGTGCGGGTGCGCCAAGCGCTGAATTATTGCGTGGACCGCTCGGGGCTGGTGGCCTTTCTCAATGGCACGGCCGAACCTTCAGTGGGCTGGCTGAAGCCTTCGGACCCGAATTTCGGCAGCCCACAGAACCGCTATACGTTTGATGCCGCGCGCGGCCGGCGCCTGCTGGCCGAGGCGGGTTACAATGCCCAGCGGCCGCTGAGCTTCAAGGTGATGATCTCCACCTCGGGTTCGGGCCAGATGCTGCCGCTGCCGATGAATGAATACATGCAGCAGAACCTGCGCGAGGCCTGCGGCGTGAATGTGACCTTCGAGGTGACGGAGTGGAACACGCTGCTCGGCGCCACCCGCGCCGCACCCGGCGCGCCCATCCTGGCGGGCTCGGTGGCGCTGAACCCCTCCTCGCCCTCGTCTGACCCCTCGGTCGCGGCGCGTTACTTCCTGCAGGCCTTCGTGCCGCCCAATGGCTTCAATTGGCCGCAATTCCGCGATGACCAGTTCGAGGCTGCCTTCTCGCGGCTGGAAAGGGCCACCACGCCGGCGGAATTCAACGCCGCTTATGCCGCAGCGCATGAGCGCCTGGTGGATAATCCCCCCTGGCTCTACATCGTGCATGACCTGAACCCGCGGGCGATGAGCCGCAGGGTGCGTGGCTTTGTCAGCGCGCAATCCTGGTTCATCGATCTGGTGACTTTGGACGTGCAGTGATGCGGTAGGCTCTGGCTGCGCGCCAGGGCGGTTAGAGAGTGGAATGGGCCCGGGGCGATGCCGCCTCGGGCCTATTTTTTGGCGTGGCGCGCAAAGGCGGGGGCGATGCTTGACGCCGCCGCCGGCTGGGGCAGGCTGGCCTTGGGCGCCAATTCGGAGGAACAACCATGCAGCCATCGAAACTCGGCACCGGGGTGGGGGCGCCCATGCGGCGCGTAGAGGATGGGCGCTTCCTGCGCGGCCGAGGCCGCTATGTGGATGACATGCCCGCCGCTGATGCCGCCCGCATGGTGCTGCTGCGCTCACCTTACCCGCATGCCCGGCTGCTGCGGGTGGATGCCATGGCGGCGCGCGCCATGCCGGGCGTGCTGCTGGTGCTCACCGCGGCCGATATCACCGAATTGGGCGTGCTGCGCTGCGTGACGCCGCGCCATAGGCGGGATGGCCAACCGCTGACCCAGACGCCCTGGCGCATGCTGGCTGGCGACACGGTGCGATATGTCGGCGACCCGGTGGCCTGCGTGGTGGCGGAAACCCTGGCACAGGCGCAGGACGCGGCCGAGGCGATTGCGGTGGATTATGCGCCTCTGCCGGCGGTGACCGCTTCCATCGAGGCGGCCGCCCCGGATGCGCCGGAGCTATGGCCGGGGCTGATCCCGGGCAATGAGAGTTTTCTCTTCCGGCTGGGCGATGCCGCGGCGGTGGAGCGCGCCATGGCGCAGGCGGCGCATGTTGTGCGCCTGCCCTTTCGCGTCACCCGGGTTTCCGCCAATCCGCTGGAGCCGCGCAACCTTCTGGCCAGCTATGATGCCGCCGAGGAGCGCTATACGCTGGTGACCGGCACGCAATTGCCGCATGTGATGCGCAATGAGATTGCGGAATTCGCGCTGGGTATTCCCACCAACCGGCTGCGGATCATCTCGCCAGATGTCGGCGCCGGCTTTGGCATGAAGGAGAGCCCCTTCCCCGAGCATGTGCTGGCGCTGCATGCCGCCCGGCTATTGCACCGGCCGGTGCGCTGGACCGCCACACGCAGCGAGAGTTTTCTGTCCGATACCCATGCGCGGGACAATGACAGCCTGGCCGAGCTGGCGCTGAGTGCCGAGGGGGATTTTCTGGGGCTGCGGGTCACCACCCTGTGCAATCTGGGCGCTTATCTCGCCTGGCAGGGGGCGGTGAGCAGCACCAATAATGTCGGCGGGCTGGCGGGGGTTTACCGCACCCCGGCTATTTGTACCGAGGTGCGCGGCATTTTCACCAATACCCAACCCACCGCGCCCTATCGCGGCGCCGGCCGGCCGGAGGCGATTTACGCCATCGAGCAATGCATCGACCTGGCCGCGCAGGAGATGGGGCTGGACCGGGTGGCGCTGCGCCAGCGCAACCTGATCCAACCGGGGCAAATGCCGTTTCAGACCGGGCTCGATTATCGCTATGACAGCGGGGATTTCCCCAAAAACATGGCCATGGCGCTGGCGGCGGCTGATTGGGCGGGGTTTGCCGCGCGGCGCGCCGAGAGCGAGGCGCGAGGCCGACTGCGCGGCATCGGCATCGCCAATGCCATTGAGAGCGCTGGCGGGCCGCATCGCAACCCGATGGAGGAGGCCGCCGAAATCCGCTTTGACAGCGGGGGCAGCGTGACGCTGCTGATGGGCAGCCATAATCACGGCCAGGGGCATGAGACGGTGTTCCGGCAGATTGCCAGTGAACGATTGGGCATTCCGCCCGAGCGCATCCGCTTCATCTGCGGTGATACCGAGACGGTGACGCATGGCCGCGGCACCATAGGCTCGCGCAGCATGATGGCCGGCGGTGGCGCGCTGGTGGCGGCGGCGGCGCGCATTGTGGAGCGCGGCAAGCGGCTGGCGGCGCATTTTCTGGAGGCCAGCGAAGCGGATATCGAATTCGCGGCCGGCGAATTTCGCGTCGCCGGCACTGATAAGGGCATTGGCATTGAGGCGCTGGCCAAGCGCAGCTATGTGCCCGGCGCGCTGCCGAAGGGCGAGGAGTTGGGGCTTTCAGCCCTGCTCATCAACCGCCCAGGCGACGCCACCTTCCCCAATGGCTGCCATATCGCTGAGGTGGAGATCGACCCCGAGACGGGTGAATGCACGCTGCTGCGCTATCTGGTGGTGGATGATGTCGGCACGGTGATCAACCCGCTGCTGCTGAAGGGGCAGATCCATGGCGGCGTGGCGCAGGGCTTTGGCCAGGTCTTTGGCGAAAACATCATCTACCAGAATGGCCAATTGCTCACCGGCAGCTTTGCCGACTACCCGATGCCGCGGGCCAGCGATTTTCCGCCGCTGAGCGTGCTGTCCAACCCGCAGCCGACGGCGAGCAATGTGCTGGGCGTGAAGGGTGCGGGCGAGGCCGGCACGGTGGGCGCGCTGCCGGTGCTGATGAGCGCTGTGATGGACGCGCTGCGCCCTCATGGCGTGACTTGGCTGGATATGCCGGCTACGCCAGAGCGTGTGTGGCGGGCGCTCAACAACGAGCGCGAGGCCCGGGCCACATAACCGCCGGTGTTTGGCGCTCAGTACAAAGGCCGCTGGGGCGATAATGGACGGCGAAACCGCCCATTATCAGGGATGGTTCGGCTCAGGCCTCGTCGTCAGCCGCAACTTCCGGCTTCGGGCCGCTATCGAGGCCCTTGGCTGCCACATCGCGCTCGACGAGCTCGATCACCGCCATGGTCGCCGCATCGCCATAGCGGATGCCGGCCTTCAGCACGCGGGTATAGCCGCCATTGCGCGCCTTGTAGCGCTCGGCAATGGTGGTGAAGAGCTTGTCCACCACTTTCTCGTCCATGATCTGCGCATAGGCCTGGCGGCGCGCATGCAGGCCGCCGCGCTTGCCGAGCGAAATGATCCGCTCGACATAGGGGCGCAGCTCCTTGGCCTTGGGCAGCGTGGTGGTGATCTGCTCATGCTTGAGCAGCGAGGTCGCCATGTTGCGGAACATGGCAGCCCGGTGAGTGGAGGTGACGCCAAGCTTACGATTGGCCATACCGTGACGCATAGTGAAAGCTCCTTAGTCCGCTCGGATCAGAACGGCTCTTCAATCTTCTTGGCGAGGTCTTCGACATTCTCAGGCGGCCAGCCGGTAACCGACATACTAAGGCCCAGGCCCATCGAGGCCAGCACTTCCTTGATTTCGTTCAACGACTTGCGGCCGAAATTCGGCGTCCGCAGCATTTCCTGCTCGGATTTCTGAACGAGATCACCGATATAGACGATGTTGTCATTCTTCAGGCAATTGGCGGAGCGCACGCTCAGCTCCAGCTCATCCACCTTGCGCAGCAGGTTGCGGTTGAAGGGCAGGTCATCCTGCACATCTTCCACCACGCGCTGGCGAGGCTCGTCGAAATTGATGAAGAGCTGCAGCTGGTCCTGCAAAATGCGCGCGGCAACGGCCACGGCATCATCAGGCGCCACTGTACCGTCCGTCTCCACATCGAGCACCAGGCGGTCATAATCGGTGACCTGGCCCACGCGGGTGGGCTCCACGCGATAAGCGACGCGGCGCACGGGGGAATAGATGGCGTCGATGGGGATGAAGCCGATGGGCGCATCTTCCGGCCGGTTCATCGCCGCGGGCACATAGCCGCGGCCAACCTGCACGGTGAATTCCATGTTCAGCGTGGCGCCGTCATCGAGCGTGCACAGAACCAGATCGGGGTTCGCAACCTCGATATCGCCCGTGGTCTGAATCTGGCCGGCAGTCACCTCGCCCGGGCCCTTGGCGGTGAGGTTCAGCCGCTTGGGGCCTTCACCAGGCATACGGATGGCCAACTGCTTCACGTTCAAGACGATATCGGTCACGTCTTCACGCACACCGTTGATGCTGCTGAACTCATGCAACACCCCGTCGATGCGGATGCCAGTGACGGCAGCGCCTTGCAGGGAGGAGAGCAGGACGCGACGAATCGCATTCCCCAACGTCATGCCAAAGCCGCGCTCGAGCGGCTCGGCCACGACGGTGGCGGTGCGGTTGGGGTCAGCCCCAGGCTCCACATCCAGCCGCTCGGGCCGGATAAGGGAACGCCAATTGCGTTCGAGCATGGTTTCAGTCTCCAAGTGTTGCGCGGTGGGCGGGCGAAAGGCTGAACGGTGCGGCCACAAGGGCCGCGCAGCGATCAGACCCGCCGGCGCTTACGCGGGCGGCAACCATTGTGCGGGATGGGCGTCACGTCCTTGATGGAAGTGACGTAGAAGCCCACGGATTGCAGGGCACGCAGCGCGCTCTCGCGGCCCGAACCAGGGCCGCTCACCATGATCTCCAGCGTTTCCATCCCGTGTTCGCGGGCCTTCTTGCCGGCATCCTCGGCGGCCATCTGGGCTGCATAGGGCGTGCTCTTGCGGCTGCCCTTGAAGCCCTGCGTGCCCGAGGAGGACCAGGAGATCGCGTTGCCCTGAGCGTCGGTGATGGTCACGATGGTGTTGTTGAAGGTGGCGAGCACATGGGCCACGCCGGAAGAAATATTCTTCCGTTCCTTCTTGCGCGGGCGAGAGCCACCGGCGGTTGCTGCACGTGCCATATTACTTCGTCACCTTCTTCTTGCCGGCGATGGCCACAGCCTTGCCCTTGCGAGTGCGCGCATTGGTATGCGTGCGCTGACCGCGAACCGGCAGGCCACGGCGATGGCGCAGGCCGCGATAGGCCGCCATATCCATCAACCGCTTAATATTCATCGCCACTTCACGGCGAAGGTCACCCTCCACGCGGTGGTCACGGTCGATCGTTTCACGCAGCTTGCCGATTTCCTCATCGGTGAGCTGGTTGACACGGCGCTCAGCCGGGATGCCCAGCTTCTCGCAGATGTCCTTGGCGTTTTGAGGGCCAATGCCAAAGATATAGCGCAGCGAGATCAGCACGCGCTTGTTCGTGGGGATATTCACGCCGGCGATACGCGCCACTGGGCTGCTCCTGTCTCAAAGTCTTGCGGTGGGGGCCCAATGGCCCGCCACCGTTTTGGAATGGGTTAAAACAACAATGCGGCGCGCAAGCGCCGTTGCCTAAAGAAGCGGGGCACTACACCCCGATGGAAGAAGAGTCAACGCCACCTTCACGGTTTCACGATAGAAGACAGCGCGGCGAAGACGATATCCATCGCCGCCATGCCATCCACGGCAGAAAGCTTGCCCTGTGCCCCGTAGAAGGGCAGCAGGGGCGACGTCTGCCGGTGGTAGGCAGCCAGCCGCGCAGCAACCGTCTCGGCCTTGTCATCAGCCCTGCGGCTGAATTCGGCGCCACCACAATTGTCGCAGACGCCGATGGTTTTGGGCGTTTTGAACGTATCATGATAGCCAGCGCCGCATTGCACGCAGGTGTAGCGGCCGGAAATCCGGCCCACCAATGCGGCGTCATCCACCTTCAACTCGATCACATGGTCGAGCCTGATGCCCTTCTCCGCCAGCATGCGGTCCAGCGCCTCGGCCTGCGGCACGGTGCGCGGGAAGCCATCAAGGATGAAGCCATTGGCCGCATCCGCCTGGCCAACGCGGTTGGCTAGCATGGCGGTGATGATGGCATCGGGGACGAGATCGCCGCGCTCCATAATCGCACGAGCCTCAAGCCCAATCGGCGAACCGGCCTTGACCTCGGCGCGCAGCATATCGCCGGTCGAGATCTGCACTAGGCCGAAGGACCCCTCCAGGCGCTTGGCCTGGGTGCCCTTGCCCGCGCCCGGCGGGCCCAACAGGATCAAGTTCATCACCGCGCACCACCCCTTTGGCCTCGGCCGCCGAGGCGAGCCTTTTTGATCAGACCTTCATATTGGTGCTGGAACAAGTGCGATTGCACCTGTGCCACCGTATCCATCGTGACGGTCACAATGATAAGCAACGATGTACCGCCAAAATAGAACGGCACGCCGTAATTCGAGATTAGCAACTCAGGAATAAGGCAAACAACCGAGAGATAAATCGCACCAACCGCAGTAAGCCTGGTTAACACGCGATCAAAATACTCAGCGGTGTTGGCCCCAGGGCGAATACCGGCGACAAAACCGCCATACTTCTTCAGGTTATCAGCGGTCTCCACCGGGTTAAAAACCACAGCAGTGTAGAAAAACGAGAAGAAAATAATCATAGCCAGATACAGGGACATATAGGCCGGCATGCCATGGGCAAGCTGATTGGCGACCCATTGCAGCCAGGTATCCGCCGTAGCATCCGTACTAAAGCCCGCCACAGTCGCTGGCAGCAGCAGAAGAGACGAGGCAAAGATGGGCGGGATAACGCCCGCCGTGTTCAACTTAAGCGGCAGATGCGTGCTTTCACCACCCGTCATCCGGTTGCCGACCTGGCGCTTAGGGTATTGCACCGGGATGCGCCGCTGCGCCCGCTCCACGAATACCACCAGCGCGATGACCGCCAAAGCGGCAGCGACAAAGAACAGGATAAAGAAGGTGGAGAGCGCGCCAGTCCGGCCGAGTTCGAGCAATGAAATCAGCGCGGAGGGCAAGTTCGCCACAATGCCGGCAAAGATGATCAGCGAAATCCCGTTACCAACGCCGCGGGCTGTCACCTGCTCACCCAACCACATCAGGAACATGGTGCCACCCACCAGGGTGATCACGCAGGAGAGCCGGAACATCATTCCAGGGTCCATCACCGCTGCTCCGGCAGCGCCACGAACACTCTCGAGGCCCACGGCAATGCCATAGGCCTGCACGATCGCAATCGCCAAAGTCAGGTAGCGGGTATATTGATTGAGCTTCTTACGGCCGCTCTCGCCCTCTTTCTTCAGCGCCTCCCAGGAGGGAATCGCTGCCGACATCAGCTGCACGATGATCGAAGCAGAGATATAGGGCATGATATTGAGCGCAAAGACGGTCATCCGCCCAAGCGCGCCGCCGGTGAACATGTCGAACATGCCCAAAATGCCGCCGCCATGCTGGCGCAGCATCTCACCCATCACCGCCGCATCGACGCCCGGCACCGGCACATAGCTGCCAATGCGATAGACAATGAGCGCGCCGAGGGTAAACCAAAGGCGGTTCTTGAGTTCGGTTGCCTTGGCCAGCACACCGAAGTTCAGACTGGACGCGAGTTGCTCAGCCGCCGAGGCCATCGCCTAATCCCCATGAAAACGGCGCCCAGACATCAAGCCGGGCGCCGCCCCATATTACCGCATACCTCGCGCGAATGCGCGAGGTGAAAACCTCACGCCTCCGGCGCTGCTTCCGCAGGCGCGTTCAGCAAGGTGATCGTGCCACCCGCGGCTTGGATAGCCGCGATCGCCGTTGCCGAAGCACCGGAGACGGTGATGTTGACCGCGCGAGAAATATTGCCCTGGCCGAGCAGCCGAACGCCGGCCAGCCGAGCCTGCGAGCGCACAACGCCCGCAGCCTTCAGCATGGTCTCATCCAAAGGCTGGTCACCGGGCAGACGACCTTCGCTGATCGCCTTATCCAGCGCGCCAATATTGAGCGGAGCATATTCCTTGCGGAAAATGTTAACAAAACCGCGCTTGGGCAGACGCCGATAAATCGGCAGCTGGCCACCTTCAAACCCGTTCAGCGAGACGCCGGTACGGGCCTTCTGGCCCTTCACGCCGCGGCCAGAGGTCTTGCCCTTGCCCGAGCCGATACCACGACCGATGCGCTTGAACTTGGGGCGCGCACCCTCGTTATCCTTGAGTTCGTTCAGTTTCATCTTACGACTCTACCTTGATGAGGTGCGCGACCTTCTTGATCATGCCGCGGACACTGGGGGTGTCCTCGAGCGTGCGCACCCGATTCATCTTGTTGAGGCCGAGGCCGATCAGCGTCTCGCGCTGGCCAGGCTTGCGGCCAATGGGCGAACCAGTCTGGCGCACCGTGACGGTGGCCTTTGCTTCATCAGACATTGGCACCCTCCGCCGCAGGCTCATCGCCCTTCTTCGTGCCGAGCAGATCGCCCACCTTCTTGCCACGGCGGCTGGCCACGCTGCGCGGGCTGGCGGCACGCGCCAAGCCGGCGAATGTCGCCTTCACCATGTTATGGGGGTTGGTGGTGCCGGTGCACTTGGCCACGACATCGCCCATCCCCAGCGTCTCGAACACGGCGCGCATCGGGCCACCGGCAATGATGCCGGTACCGGCAGGCGCTGCCCGCAGATAGACGCGCCCGGCGCCGAATTCACCCACCACATCATGGTGCAGGGTACGGCCCTCGCGCATCGCCACGCGGATCATGGTACGCTTGGCCCGCTCAGTGGCCTTGCGGATTGCCTCCGGCACCTCGCGCGCCTTGCCAGCGCCCCAGCCCACACGGCCCTTCTGATCACCCACCACGACCAGCGCAGCGAAGGAGAAGCGACGGCCACCCTTCACCACCTTGGCCACACGGTTGATCGTGACCAGCTTGTCCTTCAGGTCATCGCCCTGCTCGGTCTGCTGTTGGCGGTTATCGTCGCGGCGGCCGCGGCCACGGCCACGACCCTCGCGCTCACCACCACCTTCGCCACCGCTGCGCGGTTCACGTGCCATATCGAATGCCCCTTAGAATGCCAACCCGCCTTCGCGGGCGGCATCGGCCAGCGCTTTCACGCGGCCATGGTAGAGATAGGGACCGCGATCGAAGACCACGGCCGAAATGCCAGCCGCCAGGGCGCGCTCGGCCACCAGCTTGCCAACGGCCACCGCCGCATCCTTGTCCGCGCCGGTCTTCAGCGCCTCGCGCATCGGCTTCTCGAGCGAGGAGGCGGCCGCAAGCGTGCGCCCCGCCACATCGTCGATAACCTGAGCGTAGATGTGCTTGCCCGAACGAAATACCGACAGACGCGCGCGCCCACCGGATTTCTGGCGGATCTGATAGCGAAGACGGGCGCGACGCCGGGCTTCGAGGTCGAGTTTCTTCAGGGCCATTACTTCTTCTTACCCTCCTTGCGGAGGATCTGCTCGTTCTCGTACTTCACGCCCTTGCCCTTATAGGGCTCGGGACCGCGATAACCACGGATTTCCGCGGCAACCTGGCCGACCTGGCGCTTGTCCATGCCTTCCACCTTGATGGCCGTGGGCTTCTCGCAGGTGATCTTGATGCCCTGAGGAACCGTGTAACGGATCTCATGGCTATAGCCGAGGTTCAGAACCAATTCGGGGCCCTGCACGGCAGCGCGATAACCGGTGCCGGTGATTTCCATGGACTTGGTGAAGCCCACGGACACACCCTTCACCATGCCATTGATAAGGCTGCGGGTGGTGCCCCACATGGTCCGGCTCTGCCGGTCCTTGCCGCGGGGCTTCACCGCAACCGTGCCCGGCGCGATTTCAAGTTCCACCGACTCGGAGACCGGCATGCTGAGTTCGCCCAGCTTGCCCTTCGCCACCAGCGTGCTGCCCTGCAGCGCCAAGGTGACGCCGGCAGGAACAGGCACGGGATATTTGCCAACGCGTGACATTCTGCTGGCCCCCTTAGAACACGCGCGCCAGCACTTCGCCGCCAACATTGGCAGCCCGTGCTTCAGCGTCGCTCATCACGCCCTTCGGCGTGGACAGGATGGAAATACCAAGGCCCGAGTAGAATTTCGGCAGCTCCTTGATCTTGGAATAAACCCGGCGCCCAGGCTTGGACACGCGGCTCACTTCCTTGATGGCGGGCTCGCCCTCAGAATATTTCAACTCGATCTCCAGCTGGGAGACGCCGGCACGAAGCTCGGACACCTTCCACGCACGGATATAACCCTCGCGCTTGAGAACCTCGAGCACATCCGCCTTGAGGCGGCTGGCCGGGGCCACGCAGCGCGACTTGCGAGCATGCTGGGCATTGCGGATGCGGGTGAGCAGGTCACCCACGGGATCGGAAAGCGACATGTGGTGCTCTCCTCCTTACCAGCTGGCCTTGACCACACCGGGCAGCTGCCCGCTGTTGGCCATGGACCGAAGCATATTTCGGCTGAGCTTGAACTTGCGGTAATTGCCACGCGGGCGGCCGGTCAATTCGCAGCGCAGACGCACACGAACCTTGGCGCCGTTGCGCGGCAATTGCGCGAGCTTGATGGTCGCCTCAAAGCGCTCCTCAATGGGCGCCTCGCGGTCCATCACCACGCTCTTCAATGCCGCACGCTTCTTGGCATGCGCCTCAGAGAGCTTCTCGCGGCGGTTGTTCTTCTCGACGGACGAAGTCTTCGCCATATCGTGTCTATCCTCCGGAACCTGCGGGCAAAGGCCCGCGGTTTTCCAATTGCCTCAGTTCGTGAAGGGAAGTTCAAACGCCTTGAGCAGCGCCTTGGCTTCCTTATCGGTCTTCGCGGTCGTGACGAACACGATGTCCATGCCGCGAACGGCCTCGACCTTGTCGTACACGATCTCGGGGAACACAATCTGCTCCTTCAGGCCCATAGCGTAATTGCCGCGGCCGTCGAAGCCCTTATTCCCCGCAAGACCACGGAAATCACGCACGCGCGGCAGCGCGATGGTCACCAGACGGTCGAGAAACTCGAACATCCGGACACTGCGCAGCGTCACCTTGCAGCCGATCGCCTGGCCCTCGCGGATCTTGAAGCCCGCGATCGCCTTCTTCGCCTTGGTCCGCACCGGCTTTTGACCGGAGATCAGCATCATCTCGCCAACAGCGCTGTCGAGCTTCTTCTGATCGCCAGCAGCTTCGCCGACGCCCATATTGATGACGATCTTCGTCAGCTTCGGCACTTCCATCGGGTTCGTGTAACCGAACTCCTCGATGAGTTTCTTCCGCACCGCGTCCTTATAGAACGTGGCCAGACGCGGCACGCCAGCGGAGGCCATCGCAGCACCGGCAGCGGCCGGAACCGTGCTCTGGCCGCGGCCCGTGCCCTCGCCCTTGACCGGGGCGCCAGCGCCGCCGCTCTTGACATTCTTTGCTGGCGCCTTGCCCTTGGCGGCGCCCTTCTTTGTCCCGCTCATGCGTCGAGAACCTCACCAGATGCCTTGTACACACGAACCTTGCGGCCGTCTTCCAGAGTCTTGAAACCAACCCGTGCCGGCTTGTCGCTCTTCGGGTCAATCAACGCGATATTGCTCAGATGGATCGGCGCTTCCTTGGTGGTGATGCCACCCGGCTTGCCCATGCCCTGAGGCTTCTCATGCTTCTTGACCAGGTGAACGCCTTGGACCAGCGCACGCGTCTCGGTCGGGAACACGCGCAGCACTTCGCCGCGCTTGCCCTTGTCACGACCGGTCAGAACGACAACGCGGTCGCCCTTCTTGATCTTGGCGGCCATGTTTACAGGACCTCCGGCGCCAGGGAGATGATCTTCATGAATTTCTTCGCCCGCAATTCACGAACCACGGGTCCAAAAATACGCGTGCCGATCGGCTCATTGGACTTGTTGATCAGCACAGCGGCGTTCTTGTCGAACCGGATGGCCGTGCCGTCGGCGCGGCGCACCGGGTAGGAGGTGCGCACGATCACCGCGCGCTCAACCGAGCCCTTTTTCACCTTACCGCGGGGAATGGCTTCCTGAACGGCCACCACAATGATGTCGCCCACCGAGGCGAAGCGGCGCTTGGAGCCGCCCAACACCTTGATGCACTGCACCCGACGCGCGCCGCTGTTGTCAGCGACCTCGAGATTGGCCTCAACGCCGATCATGCCGGAACTCCTTCAGCCGCGGCCACAAGCCCTTCGGGCTTGGCAACCGGCTCGCCATTGCGGGCGATCAGCACCCAGGTCTTCCGCTTGCTGATCGGACGGCACTCCTCGATGCTCACGAGGTCGCCCTCCTTAGCCATATTCTCTGCGTCATGCGCGGCGTATTTCTTCGAACGCCGGATGAACTTCTTGTAGAGCGGATGCATCACGCGACGCTCGACCAAGACGGTGACCGTCTTGTCCTGCTTGTCGCTGGTGACCCGCCCGGTGAGGACGCGCTTCGGCATAACCGGGGTCTCCTCTTCAGGTCTGGGGTTGGGCCGAGCGGGCGCGCTCGGTCTGGATCGTCTTCACCCGCGCGATATCGCGACGCACCGCCTTGATGCGGTTCGTGCTCTCCAACTGGCCAGTGGCCCGCTGGAAACGCAGGTTGAACTGTTCTTTGCGCAGGTCCAGCAACATGGCCTGCAGCTCATCGGCGCTCTTGGCGCGGACATCGGCAACCTTGGTCATATCAGGCGTCCCCACCCAGGCGAGCAACGATCTTGGTGCGGATCGGCAGCTTGGCGGCACCCAGCGTGAGGGCCTCCTTCGCCGTGTCCAGCGACACCCCATCGATCTCGAACATGATGCGACCAGGCTTGACCCGTGCCACCCAGAATTCCGGGGCGCCCTTGCCGGAGCCCATGCGGACTTCGGCAGGCTTGGACGAGACGGGCACATCGGGGAAGATGCGGATCCACACCCGACCCTGGCGCTTCATTGCACGGGTGATCGCGCGGCGAGCCGCCTCGATCTGCCGCGCAGTGACGCGCTCAGGTTCCAGGGCCTTGAGACCAAAACCACCGAAGGACAGACTGAAGCCAGTCCGGGCGATGCCCTTGATGCGGCCCTTATGGGCCTTACGAAAAATTGTGCGCTTCGGCTGAAGCATGACCTACATTCCTCAGCGTTGCGGCGCTTGCTCGGCGGCGCGCTTGTCCTGCGCCGACGGGTCATGCGCCATGATTTCGCCCTTGAAGATCCAAACCTTCACACCGCAGGTGCCATAGGTGGTCTTCGCCGTGGCGACGCCATAATCGATATCGGCACGGAGGGTATGCAGGGGCACACGGCCCTCGCGGTACCACTCCATGCGGGCGATCTCAGCCCCGCCCAAACGGCCGGAGCAGTTGATACGAATGCCGCCAGCGCCCAGGCGCATGGCGGATTGCACCGCGCGCTTCATCGCCCGCCGGAAGGCCACCCGGCGCTCCAACTGCTGGGCAATGCTGTCAGCCACCAAGGTGGCGTCGAGTTCAGGCTTGCGGATTTCAAGGATGTTGAGCGCAACCTCGGCACCGGCGAGCTTCGCCATGTCCTTGCGCAGAACTTCGATATCCGCGCCCTTCTTGCCGATAACGACACCAGGGCGGGCAGCGTGGATGGTCACGCGCGGCTTCTTGGCCGGACGCTCGATCACCACCTTGGCGACGCCCGCGCCCTTCAGGCGCTCCTTCAGGGCTTCGCGCAGCTTCACATCGGCATGCAGCAGCTTGGCGTAATCCCGCCCGGCGAACCAGCGGCTATCCCAGGTGCGGTTGATGCCGAGCCGAAGCCCGATCGGATTGACTTTGTGACCCATATTACGCGGCTTCCTGCGAAACGGCCTGCTCGGCGACCACAATCTTCAGATGGCTGAACCACTTCTCGACCTGGGCGGCCTTACCGCGGCCACGGGCCATGAAGCGCTTCATCACCATGGCGCGGCCAACCTCGGCGCGGCTCACCACAAGGCGATCCACATCGAGCTGATGGTTGTTCTCGGCATTGGCGATGGCGCTTTCCAGCGTCTTGCGCACGGTGACAGCGATGCGGCGCTTGCTGAAGGTCAGCTGCGCGATCGCATCCTGCGCCTTTGCGCCACGAATGGTCTGCGCCACCAGGTTCAACTTCCGCGGCGAGACGCGGATATTGTAGGTGATGGCCAGCGCCTCGGTCTCGGCGACCGAGCGGAGATGTTTCGGCTTGCTCATACTAGCCCCGCTTCGCTTTCTTGTCCGACGAGTGGCCGGTGAAGGTGCGGGTCGGCGAGAATTCGCCGAACTTATGCCCCACCATATTTTCGGTCACCTGAACGGGCAGATGCTTCTTACCGTTGTAGACGCCAAAAGTGAGGCCCACAAATTGCGGCAGGATCGTGCTGCGGCGCGACCAGATTTTGATGATCTCGTTGCGGGTGGATGCACGAGCGGCATCCGCCTTGGCGAGGAGGTATCCGTCCACGAACGGACCTTTCCATACGCTGCGCGGCATTGATCAGCCCTTCGTCGCGTTGCGGCGGCGCACGATCAGTCGATCGGTCCGCTTGTTGTTACGGGTCTTGGCGCCCTTGGTGGGCTTGCCCCACGGGGTCACTGGGTGGCGGCCACCCGAGGTGCGGCCTTCACCGCCACCATGGGGGTGGTCAACCGGATTCATCACCACACCGCGGTTATGGGGCTTGAAGCCCATCCACCGCATGCGGCCGGCCTTGCCGAATTCCTGGTTGCTGTTGTCGGGGTTGGACACGGCACCAATGGTGGCCATGCACTCGGCGCGCACGGTGCGCACCTCACCCGATTGCAGCTTCAGCTGGGCATAGCCCGTATCCTTGCCGACCAGCTGGCAGAAGGTGCCGGCCGAGCGGGCAATCTTCGCACCGGCGCCAGGCTTCAACTCAATATTGTGAACGATGGTGCCAACCGGGATATTGCCCAGCGGCATCGCATTGCCCGGCTTGATGTCGGCGCGCTCGGCGGCGATGACGGTGTCACCCACCTTCAGGCGCTGCGGCGCAATGATATAGGACAGCTCGCCATCAGCATATTTCAGCAGCGCGATGAAGGCCGTGCGGTTCGGGTCATACTCAAGCCGTTCGACCGTGCCGGGCACGTCAAACTTGCGGCGCTTGAAGTCGATGATCCGGTAGGATTGCTTGTGCCCGCCCCCACGGAACCGCACCACGATACGGCCGTGATTGTTACGGCCGCCATGGCTGTGCTGGCCCTCGGTCAAACCCTTGACGGGCTTGCCCTTCCAGAGCTCCGAGCGGTCGATCAGCACCGTGCCGCGAAGGCTGGGCGTAACCGGGTTGAAATTCTTCAATGCCATGGAATTACGAAAGCCCCGTCGTCAGGTCGATGCTCTGGCCTTCGGCCAGCTTGACCATTGCCTTCTTCCAGTCCGAGCGAATACCAGGGCGGCCCTTGAACCGCTTAGTCTTGCCCTTCACCACGATGGTGTTGACCGCCAGCACGGTCACACCGAACAGGCCTTCAACCGCCTGCTTGATGTCCGGCTTGGTCGCCGTGAGCGGCACCTTGAAGACAACCTGGCCGCTCTCGGAGAGCGCGGTCGCCTTTTCCGTCACCAGCGGCGAGAGGATGGTTTGATACATCTTCTCCTTGCTGATGCGCGGCGCGGCCTTCGGCTTTGAAAATGTAGCGCTCATGCCAGGCGCTCCTTCAGGGCTTCGACGCCGGCGCGGGTGACCGCGAGCACGTCGTGCTTGAGGATGTCATACACATTGGCGCCCATGGTCGGGATGGCCTGCATGTAAGGGATGTTGCGGAAGCTGCGGTCAAAGCCCGCATCCACCGTCACATCCACCACCAGGGCCGACTTCCAGCCCAAGGCCTTGACCTTCTTGGCCATGGCGGCGGTCTTGGCTTCGGCGGGCGCCGCATCCAGGATCACCAGCTTGCCCTCGGCCGCCTTCTGGCTCAGCGCCGAGATTAGGCCCAGGCGACGCACCTTCTTGTTCAGCGAATAGCCGTGGTCGCGCACGACCGGGCCATGCACCACGCCACCCTTGCGGTATTGCGGCGCGCGCAGCGAGCCCTGGCGGGCGTTACCCGTGCCCTTCTGGCGGTAAGGCTTCTTGGTGGTGCCGGAGACCTCACCCATGCCCTTGGCCTTGTGGGTGCCAGCGCGACGCTTGGCGAGCTGCCAATGCACCACGCGCGCCATGATATCCGGACGCGGGGCTTGCGCGAACAGATCATCCGGCAGGTCGAGCTCGCCGACCTCGGCATTGTCCAGCGAAATGACTTTGACTTGCATCGAACTATTCCTCAGGCCACGCCGGCCGGGAACGGAGCATCCGCATGGCGGGTCAGCTTTACAGCATCCTTCACCAGCACATAGCCGTTCTTGCCGCCGGGAATGGCGCCCTTGATCAGCAGCAGGCCACGCTCGAGATCAACGCCAGCAACCGTGAGGTTCTGCGTGGTGATCCGCTCATAGCCCAGATTGCCGGCCATCTTCTTGTTCTTGAAGGTCTTGCCGGGGTCCTGGCGGTTACCAGTCGAACCATGCGAGCGGTGCGAGATCGACACACCATGCGATGCCTCGAGGCCGGCGAAGTTCCAACGCTTCATGACGCCAGCAAAGCCCTTGCCGCGGCTCATGCCGGTGACATCGACCTTCTGGCCAGGCACAAAATGCGCGACAGAGAGCTTGGTGCCCAGTTCGAGCGAGGCATCAGCGCCCACCCGGAACTCGACCACCTTGCGCGGCGCCTCGCTGCCAGCCTTGGCAAAATGGCCCTTATTGGCCTTGGTGACATTCTTCGGCTTCGCCCTGCCAATGCCGAGCTGCACCGCCTCGTAACCATCCGTACCGGTGGTCCGCTTGGCGATCACGCGCACATCGTCGAGGTGGAGCACGGTGACAGGCACGGTGGTGCCGTCATCATGGAACAGCCGGGTCATCCCCAGCTTGCGGGCGATAAGCCCCGTGCGGCCGGTCTTGGCCATATTGGTCGAAGCCATAGTCGGGCGTCCTTAGATCTTGATCTCGACGTCCACGCCGCTGGCCAGGTCGAGCTTCATCAGCGCGTCCACGGTCTGCGGGGTGGGGTCGACGATATCGAGCAACCGGCGATGGGTGCGGATTTCGAACTGCTCGCGGCTTTTCTTATCGACATGCGGCGAGCGGTTGACGGTGAAGCGTTCGATCTGCGTCGGCAGCGGGATGGGCCCGCGCACCTGCGCACCGGTCCGCTTCGCGGTCTGCACGATTTCCTTCGTGCTGCCATCCAGCACGCGGTGATCGAACGCCTTGAGGCGGATGCGGATATTTTGGCTGTCCATGGTGCGTGCGCTCAGTTCGAGATCGAAGCGACGACGCCAGCGCCCACAGTCCGGCCACCCTCACGGATGGCGAAACGCAGGC
>NZ_JBBARU010000047.1:0-27717 GCF_040399605.1 Rhodovarius sp.
GCGTATCTCCTTCTGGGAAAAGGCTGGGACGGGCACCGGCCAGCAGGCCAATGCGCACAGGGCCAGGCGGCGGCGGCGCGCCGTGCCGGGCCTGCTGCAGTTTCAACTCGGTCGCGCCGGCCACCACATCATGGATGACCGAGGGGCCAAGCGGCAGGGAAAGCCGCAATTCGGCAGCGAAGCCGGCCTCGCCGCCGGTCAGCGTTAATTGCTCGGGCCGAGCACAGAGCAGCACTCGGGCGCCACGGCTGAAGGTGCGCGGGCTTTGCACCCGCATCACGCCGCCAACGTCGAGGCGGATGTCATGCGCCTCGCCCATCACCGCCTCCACCACGCCAGGCAGGCGATTGGTGGTGCCGACGAAGCCCGCGACGAAGGCGGTGGCAGGGGTATCGTAAAGCTCAGTGGGTGGTCCCACCTGCTCGACTTGGCCGGCATTCATCACCGCCATGCGGTCGGCCATGCTCATCGCCTCATCCTGGTCATGGGTGACCAGCACGCAGGTGACGCCAAAGCGGCGCTGTATGCGCTTGATCTCCAATTGCAGATCCAGCCGCAATGAGCGGTCGAGGGCGGCAAAGGGCTCATCGAGCAAGAGGATGGAAGGTTCGATCACCAGGGCGCGGGCGAGGGCCACGCGCTGCTGCTGCCCGCCCGAGAGATTGGCCGGGCGGCGGGCGGCAAAGCCCGACATTCGCACCGCTGCCAGCGCAGCCTCGACCCGCTGCACGATCTCCTGCTTCGGCCGGCCGCGCGCCTCCAGCCCATAGGCCACATTCTCGGCCGCACTCATATGCGGAAACAACGCATAGGATTGAAAGACGATGCCCACGCCACGCTGGCAGGGCGGTTGGCAGTCAATAGCGCGGCCATCGACGGTGATGCGCCCCTGATCGGGGCGGATGAAGCCGGCGATGCTGCGCAGCAATGTGGTCTTGCCGCAGCCCGAGGGGCCGAGAAGCGCCAGAATCTCGCCGGGCGCCACATTGAGCGTCACATCCCGCACCGCCAGGGACTGGCCATAGCGCACGCGCACGGACTGTATATCCAGCCGGTGGCCGGCGGGGGCAAGGGTTCGGACCGGCTGCATCTGGTCTGGCATTCGCGCAAATTAACATCAGCGGGCTGTTCAGCCATTGCCCCAGCATGGCGAGTTGGGCCCGCCATGCCTGAAAGCGCCCAAAGAAGGCGCTACTGCCTGGATAATGGGCGGCTTACGCCGCTAGCCCGGTTTATAAGGGTGGGTGGCGACCCAGTGCCTGGCGATATCCACCCGCCGGGTGATCCAGACATCCTTGCGGCTGGCGATATGGTCCAGCACCCTTTGCAGCCCCACCGCCCGCGCTGGATGGCCGATCAGGCGCATATGCAGCCCAATCGACATCATCTTCGGCTGGCCCTTCACACCTTCCTCATACAGCATGTCGAAAGCGTCGCGGATGTAGGAGAACCACTGGTCGGAGGTGCCCATCCAGCCGGCATATTTGCCGTCATTATTGGTGAGCGAATAGGGCACGACGAGATGCGGCTTGCCATCCACGGTCTTCCAGATCGGCAATTCATCGCCGTAATAATCGCTGTCATAGAGAAAGCCGCCCTCCTCCACCACCAGCCGCCGGGTGTTCACCGAGGGTCCATAGCGGCAATACCAGCCATCCGGCCGATGGCCGACGCTCTTCTCCTGGCTGGCAACGGCGAGGCGGATATGCTCGCGCTCCTCCTCCTCGGAGAGTTCGAAATGCTTCACCCAGCGCCAGCCATGCGAGCAGACATCGAAGCCCGCGGCGCGGATGGCGGCGGCGGCTTCGGGGTTGCGCTCCAGTGCCATGGCGCAGCCGAAGACCGTCATCGGCAGGCCGCGTTCCTGGAACAGCCGCATCAGGCGCCAGAAACCCACCCGGCTGCCATATTCGAACATCCCTTCGGCAGCGAGGTCGCGGCCGGATTTTACTTGATTGAGGCCGGATGCCTCGGTCAGGCCATTCTCGGTGATGCCATCGCCGAGTTCGTAGGAGGGCTCGGAGCCTTCCTCATAATTCATCACGAAATTGACCGCGATCTTGGCGCCGCCGGGCCATTGTGGATCGGGCGGATTGGCGCCGTAGCCAATGAAATCGCGGGTTACCTCGTAAGCCATTCGGAACTCCGGTGCTGGGGTTGAGAGGGGGTGGCGCTGGTCAGGCGAGCCGTGCAAAAAAACGCTGATCCCGCTGGCGGCGCGATAGAAATTCTCAGGATGCGGAAAATGGCCCACATCGGGGAACATTGCCAGGTCGAGCTTGGGAAAAGTCTCGGCCAGGCGGCCCGTCCAGGCGAAGGAGAAGAGCGGGTCATGCTCCGCCCACCGGAAGCAGGTGGGAAGGGTGATGGGCGACAAGGCCGGCGCCGTGCCCTGCATCATGGCGATGCGTCCGGCATGGGCGGCGCGGCAATAGGCGAAACCACCATCGAGATTTCCCGGGCACATGAAATTCCCGATGAAGGCGGGGAGCACCCCGTCGAAGGCTTCCTTGCGATAGGACCAATGCCGCAGGATATGGCCGATCTAGGCTTCGCAGGTGGCTGGGCTGCTGCCCACAAGGCCGGCGGCGACGGCGCGTTGCGGATTTGGGGAATTGTTTGATGCGATACGCAATTCTTGATGCGGAAAACCACGTCACCAACATCGCCGTGGCGGACGCCGCCTGGCAGCCTGGCGAGGGCCGCCGATCGGCGGCGCTGCGCCTGATCACCACCGACGATTTTTCCGATATCGACCTGCGGGTGGATGATCATCAGGCGCCGCTGCCGGAACTGGCCCGACTGCTGCAGCTGTGGCGGACCCATCGGGCGGCGCGCCTGCATGAGCAACCCAGCCGGGCCAATCCCGCCGGGTTGCATGACCTCGATGTGGTGGAAGCGCGGTTCCAGGCGCAGGGCCTGCCGGTCAGGCCGCGCTGAGGTTCTGGCCCTTAGCGGGCATAGTCCGGCTCCTCACGGTCCAGCACGCGGCGCCAGGCGTCGAGATGCAGGCGGGCATCCAGCCGCTCGCCCCAGGGGCCGGTGTGGTTGCGGCGCAGGCCTTCGGGCAGCTTGTGCAGGGGCTGGCCGGTTTGCATGGCCGTGATCTGATACATGCAGGTGCGCTCGGCCATATAGGTCTCATCGAAGGCGTCATGCACCGTGGGGCCGACCACAGTGACGCCATGGCCGCGCATCAGCATGATGGTCTTATCGCCCATGAGGCGCGCGATGCGGTCGCCCTCGGCATCATCATGCACGGGCTCATTGCCTTCGCCATCATAGACCGTGCGGTCGTTCAGCAGCAGGCTGTTGTGGTGCGAGAGGGAGAATTCCGCACCCTCGATCATCGACAATGCGGTGAGGTAGCGCGGATGAACATGCACCACGCAGGCCGCCTTGGGGTTGGCCATGTGGATGCGGGCATGGATGTGGAAGGCAACCTTGCGCAATTCGCCCTTGCCGCGCAGCACCTGCCCCGCAAGGTTGCAAACGATCAGGTCGCTCGCGCGCAATTCCTGGAACAGGAAGCCGCGGGGGTTGATCAGAAAGAGCGGCTCGGGCCCCTGCAGCATCAGGCTGTTGTGGTTGCCGATATGCTCATTCCAGCCCAGCCGCGCGCCGATGCGAAACACCGCCGCCATGTCACAGCGCTGCGCCCATTCCTGCTCTTCTGCCTGGCTGCTGCTCAGACTGGTCACCACATTGGCCATGCTCGTCTCTCCCTGCCGATCGCTGAGACTGGCACGGCGGGGGCTGGGCTGACCACCGCTTGACCGCGGGCGAGGTGGCGCGGAGCATCACATTCTCAGCCCGGAGCCAGACCATGCCGCATGCCGAATTGCCGATCACCGGCTATCTTGATCGCTTCTCTCACCGGGCCGGGGAGGGTTTCGCCGCCAAAGTCAGCGTGCCGGGTGGCGGGCCGGTGCGGGCGAGGCTGGTGCGGGTGATCTCGGGCGACCCCAACCCCGAGGGGCCGGGCCTGCGGTTTGAAGATTTATCGGGCGTTTTCGAGCATGGCTTTGCGGGGCGGCACCAGCCTGTCCGGCCGGGCTCCTATGCGATTGTGGCCAATCCGCCGCGTCGCCCGGCGGGGCCGTGCTGCTGGTCGGCGCTGGTGATGCTGGAGGCGATGCCGGGCGATGCCGCTGCGGTGCTGAGCGAGGAACAGCCGGGTTCTACCGTTACCTTGGGTGTGGGGCCTGATGGTGCTTGGGCTGAAATTCGGATGGGCGAGACAGCATTGCTTCTGGCCACCAGCCATGCCTGGCCGCTGCGGCAATGGATGCGCCTGTGGCTGAGCGCTGACCCGGCGACGGGCCAAATCCTGCTGGGCCAGCAAAGCCTCGCGGGCGGGGAGGCCAGCCTGGCCCAGGCCAGCCATCCCGGCCTCGTGTTGCCCGATGGGGCCGGGCAATTGCTGATCGCCGCGCGTGATGTCGGCTGCCCCCGTGTCCATTTCACCGGGCGAATAGAGGCGCCGGCGCTGCATGCAGGTTTTTGCGCCGCATGGGCGGGCACGCCCCCGGCTGTTCTGGCCGCATGGGATTTTTCGCGGGACATCAGCACCCAGGATATTGCCGATATCGGCCCCCAGGCCTGCCATGGCGTGCTGGTCAATGCGCCCACCCGTGCAATGGCCGGCGCGGCCTGGAGCGGCGCTGAAATGTGCTGGCGGCATGCGCCGGCCGATTACGGCGCAATTCATTTCCACGCTGATGACCTGGGTGATTGCGGTTGGGAGACCGATTTCGGATTTATTGTGCCCGAGGGGCTGCGCAGTGGCGCCTATGCGCTGCATCTCACCTGCGCGGCTGGTGAGGATTGGTTGCCGCTTTATATCCTGCCGCCGCGGGGTGTGGCTGGTGCGCCGGTGGTCTTCCTCGCCTCCACCTTCACCTATCAGGCCTATGCCAATCATGCGCGGGGCAACAACGATGCCGCCTATAAGGCGCGGGTGGCGGCTTGGGGGGCTTATCCGCATAATCCCAGCGATTTCCCGGTCTATGGCTCGTCCACCTACAACCGCCATCTTGATAATTCTGGCATCGCGCTCTCCTCGCGGCTGCGGCCCATTCTGACCATGCGGCCGGGTTTTCTCACCTTCAACGACCCGCTGGGCTCGGGCCTGCGGCATTATCCGGCCGACACCCATCTGCTGGCCTGGATGGAGGCGAAGGGCATCGATTTTGATGTCGTGACCGATGAGGATTTGCATGAGGAGGGTGCGGCGCTGCTCGCCCCTTATAAGGTTGTGCTGACCGGCAGCCACCCGGAATACCACACCCCCGAAACCCTCGATGCGCTGGCCGAATACACCCAGGGCCAGGGCCGGATGATGTATCTTGGCGGCAATGGGTTTTACTGGCGCATCGCAACCATGCCGGGGATGCTGGAGGTGC
This sequence comes from Rhodovarius sp., assembly GCF_040399605.1. Taxonomy (NCBI): domain Bacteria; kingdom Pseudomonadati; phylum Pseudomonadota; class Alphaproteobacteria; order Acetobacterales; family Roseomonadaceae; genus Rhodovarius; species Rhodovarius sp. The sequence continues at coordinate 5,406 of NZ_JBBARU010000047.1, forward strand.
GCCGGGCCGAGGGCGGCATCCGCGCCTGGGCCGCCAATCCGGGCGAATATTACCAGCAACTCGATGGCCAATATGGCGGGCTGTGGCGGCGCAATGGCAGGCCGCCGCAGAAGCTGGCCGGGGTTGGGTTTTCTGGCCAGGGGATGTTCGAGGGCACGCATTATCGCAAGCTGCCCGCTGCAGATGGCTATGCTTGGGTGTTCGAGGGCGTAGAGGGCGAGACCTTCGGCGATTATGGCCTATCCGGCGGAGGCGCTGCCGGCTTCGAACTGGACCGGGCGGACTTCACCCTCGGCACCCCGGCCAATGCGGCCATTCTGGCCCGCTCGGAGGACCCACCGGCCTCCTTCGTCACCGTGCCGGAGGAGTTGCTCTCCCACGTCACCACCATCAGCGGCGAGAAGGCCGATGCCTTGAAGCGGGCCGAGATCGTGCATTTCACCACCCCCGGCGGGGGCGAGGTGTTTGCCGTGGGCTCCATCACCTGGTGCGGCAGCCTATGGCAGGGCGGCGGCTTCCAGGGGCCGGTCAGCCGCATCATGGAAAATGTATTGCGGCGATTCGCCGCCGGTTGACGCTCCGCGTCACGCGTTGGACAGTTGGTCAGTTTCCAAAGGGAATCCGGATATGAAACGCTTGGCCCTCACCACCTGCCTCGTCTCCCTGGCCATGGCAGGGTCGCTGCATGCGGAGCGCTTCACCTGCCCGGTGCGCGGCGGCGACATCGTGTTCGGCCAGGAAGCGAATGTGAATTCCCTGGACCAGATGACCTCCAGCACGATTTCCACCCGCAATATCGCGATGAATATCTTCGAGACCCTGATGACCAGGGACGAGAACAACAACCCCATTCTCGAACTCGCCGAAAGCATGAATGCGGCGGCCGATGGGATGACCTACACCTTCCGGCTGCGTTCTGGCGTGACCTTTCACAATGGCAAGGCACTGACCTCGGCCGATGTCGCGGCCTCCTTCAACCGCTACAATCGCATCGGCCTGCAGCGCAGCACGCTGGACAATGTGGCGGGCTGGGACACCCCAGATCCGATGACCTTCGTCATCCGCATGAAGCGGGCGCAGCCCACCTTCATCGAGGCGCTGTCGTCTTTCTCGGTGCCGATCGTGATCGTGCCCTCGGAATTGGAGAATGATGAGCGCCAGCAGCTGCGCAGCATCGGCACCGGCCCCTTCCGCCTGCTGGAATTCACCCCCGGCAGCCATGCCCGGCTCGGCCGGTATGATGGCTATAAACCGAACACCGCCTTTGAGCAGCGCACCGGCTTTGGTGGCTATCGCGTCGCCTGCGTCGATACCGTGACCTTCCGCATCGTCACCGAGGCCTCGGCCCGCGTGGCGGGGCTGGAGACGGGCGCGCTGCAGGCGGTGGAGGATGTGCCCACCCGCTCGCTGGAAGGGCTGCGCCGCAACCGTGCCATCACCGTGCTGCCCTTGCAGAATTGGTGGATTCAGATCGCGCTGCCCAATGTCTCGGTGGCGCCCACCAACAACCTGGTCTTCCGCCGCGCGGTGCAGGCAGCACTCGGCGCCGAGGACATTATGGATGCTGCAACGGACGGCAATTTCCGGCTGAATATCGGCTTCCAATACCCCAACCAGGCGACCTATTCGGAGGCGGGGCGGGAGACCTACAATATCAACAACCCCACCCGCGCCCGGGCCTTGCTGCGCGAATCCGGCTATCGCAATGAGCCGATCATTATCCTGACCAACCGTGACTATCCGCCGATGTATAATGCGGCGCTGGTGATGGAGCAGCAGCTCAAGGCGGTGGGCATCAATGCCAGCCTGCGGGTGGTGGATTGGCCGACCTCGATTCAGATGTCGCAGCAGCTCAACAGCAGTGAGTGGCATTTCTTCCACAGCGGCTGGGGCACGCAGCCGGCGCTGGGTGCCTTGGCCACCATGCAATTCTTGGTCTCGCCCAATGCCGCCTATCGCCCCCGCGATGACCGCGATGACCCGGAGGTGATGGCCGCCTGGAACGATATGAACAATCTGCCCGACCAGGCGGCGCGCAACGCCGCCTTCGCCCGCATGCAGGCCCTGGTTCTGGAGCGCGCCTATGCCTATCCCTTCGGCGCATTGACCAAGGTGCAAGCTGTGCGGGCCAATGTGCAGGGCTTTGTGCCGTTCCGAATTCCGCGCTTCTCCAATGTTTGGGTGCAGCGCTGAGTTGATCAGGCTCGCCATACGCAGCCTGTTCGGCGCCATACCGGTTCTGCTGATCGTCAGCCTGATCAGCTTCGGGCTGATGCGGCTGATCCCGGGTGATCCGGCGGCAGCGATTGCCGGGCTGTCTGCCTCACCGGCGCAGATTGCGCAGTTGCGCCATGATCTGGGGCTGGATGAACCGCTGATCTTCCAGCTAGCACAATACTACAAGGGCATTTTGCAGGGTGATTTCGGTCGCTCTCTGCTGTTGGGCAAGGGCGTGCTGCCGGCGACCATGGAGCGGCTGCCGGTGACCATTGGGCTTTCGATGTATGCGCTGCTGATGACGCTGATGATCGGTATTGGATGCGGCATCATCGCCGCACTCCGGCAGAATAGTTGGATGGATCAGGCGGCCATGATGTTCGCTATGATCGGCATTTCGGTGCCCAATTTCTTTCTCGGTTTGCTCATGATCATCCTCTTCGCCGTGAAGCTCGGCTGGCTGCCGAGCGGCGGCTATATCCCCTTCAGCCAGGACCCTTGGGGCTGGGTGCAGAGCACCACCATGCCGGCCTTCTCGCTGGCGTTGCTGCAGGCGGGGTTGCTTGCGCGCATCACCCGCTCCTCCATGCTGGAGGTGCTGCGGCAGGATTATATCCGCACCGCGCGGGCCAAGGGGCTGCCGGGGCGGGTGGTGATTCTCAAACACGCTTTGGCCAATGCGCTGATCCCGATCGTGACCGTGGTGGGCATTATCGTCTCCCTGCTGCTCTCAGGCGCGGTGGTGACGGAGGCGCTGTTCTCCCTGCCCGGCATGGGGCTGCTTTTGACCCAGGCGGTGCTGAACCGGGACTACCCGATGGTGCAAGGCGGGCTGCTATTGGTGACGGCTTTTCTGGTGGCGGTGAATATTCTGGTTGATGTGCTCTACGCCGTGCTCGACCCGCGGGTGCGCTATGGCTGACGCTGAGGATATCCCCGAACGCCGCATTCACCCCGCGCGGGCCACTTTGCGGCGGCTGTTCCGGCACCGGCTTTTTGTCAGCGGGTTTGTCCTGTTTGGCATCGTGGCAATTGTCGCGGCGGCGGCGCCCTTCATCACCGATGTGGATCCGAACCGGCTGTCGATGCGCAACAAGTTCCTGGGGCCGGGCGGGGCTTGGGTGTTCGGCACAGATAGTTTTGGCCGCAGCCTATGGTCGCGCGTGGTGTGGGGGGCGCAGCTCTCCATGCTCATTGGCGCCTCGGTAGTGGTGCTCAACGCGGTTTTTGGCACGCTGATCGGTGCGGCGGCGGGGTATTTCCGCAGGCTCGACAATGCGCTGATGCGGGTGAATGACGCGCTGATGGCCTTCCCCGCCATCCTGCTGGCCATTGCCGTCACCTCGGTGCTGGGGCCTTCCACCATCAATGTCATTCTGGCGCTGAGCATCGTCTATATTCCGCGCACCGCGCGCATTGTGCGCTCCTCGGTGATTGTCCTGCGAGAGATGGAGTATGTGCAGGCGGCGGTGGCGGCGGGTGCCGGGCATTGGCGGATTTTGCGCCACCATATCCTGCCCAATGCGGTGGCGCCGATGATCGTGCAGCTCTCCTTCCTCTTCGCCTATGCCGTGCTGTCGGAGGCAACACTCTCCTTCCTCGGCGTGGGCGCGGTGCCGCCCACACCCACCTGGGGCAACATCATGTCCGAGGGACGGGATTTCATGCGTGAAGCACCCTGGATCATCACCATTCCCGGTGTGGCGCTGATGATCACCGTCATGGGCCTGAACCTGCTGGGCGATGGCTTGCGCGATGTGCTCGACCCCCGGCTGCGGATTCAGCAGTGAGCCTGCTCGACGTCGAAAACCTCACCACCGCCTTCATGACCGAGCGCGGCGAGGTGAATGCCATTGAGGATGTGTCCTTCTCCCTCAAGCCGGGTGAGATTTTGGGCATTGTGGGTGAATCCGGCAGTGGCAAATCGGTCACCGCACTCAGCATCATGGGGCTGCTGCCCTCGCCGCCGGCGCGGATTGCGGCGGGGTTGGTGCGCTTTGATGGCCAGGTGCTGACCGGGCTTTCGGAGCGGCAGATGCAGCCCATTCGCGGCCCTGGCATTGGCATGATTTTTCAGGAGCCGATGACCTCGCTGAACCCGGTTTTCTCGATCGGCGAGCAGATCATGGAGACGATCCGCGCGCATGAGCGGCTGGCCCCCGCCGCATTGCGCGCGCGTGCCATCGCCATGCTGGATAAGGTGGGCATTCCGGCCGCCGCGCGGCGCTTGGATGACTACCCGCACCAGATGTCCGGCGGCCAGCGGCAGCGGGTGATGATCGCCATGGCGCTGGCCTGCCAGCCACGGCTGCTGATCGCCGATGAGCCGACCACTGCGCTCGACGTCACCATCCAGGCGCAAATCCTCGATCTGCTGATGGATCTGCGCGACGAATTCGGCATGGGTATCATCATCATCACCCACAATATGGGCGTGATCGCCGAGACCGCGGACCGGGTGCTGGTGATGTATGCCGGCCGGGTGATCGAGCAGGCGCCGGTGGCGCGCATCTTCGACCAGCCGCTGCATCCCTATACGCGCGGGTTGCTGGAATGCGTGCCCTCGCTGACCGAGGACCGCCCAAGGCTGGTGGCCATTCCGGGCACCCTGCCCGAGCCTTCGCGCCGCCCGCCCGGCTGCCGCTTTGCCCCGCGCTGCGCCATGGCCCAGCCCGCCTGCACCGAGGCCGTGCCGCTGCTGGAAAGCCTACAGGCCGAGCACAGCGCCGCCTGCTTTCGCGCCCGGGAACTCGCCTCATGACCCAGCCTTTGGTCGAGGCGCTGGGCCTGGAGAAATATTTCGAGGTGGGCGGTGGTGGATTTTTGGGTCTCAGGCCCGGGGCGCGGCTGCGCGCGGTTGATGGGGTCTCGCTCAGCATTATGCCCGGCGAGACGCTGGGGCTGGTGGGTGAATCCGGCTGCGGCAAATCCACCCTGGGCCGGCTGCTGCTGCGGCTGATCGAGCCCAGCGCCGGGCGGCTGCGCTTCGATGGCCAGGACATCACCACCCTGCCCCGCTCTGCCATGCGCCCGGTGCGGCGCGGCATGCAGATCGTCTTCCAGGACCCTTATGGCGCGCTGAACCCGCGCATGACGGTGGAAGACATTGTGGCCGAGCCGCTGGTCATCCACGGCGCCAAAGCGGGCGAAGCAACGCGGCGCGAGGTGCGGGCGATGCTCGAACGCGTGGGCCTGCCGACCCGCGCCATGGAGCGCTTTCCGCATGAGTTTTCCGGCGGGCAGCGCCAGCGCATCGGCATCGCCCGCGCGCTGATCCTCAAGCCGCGACTGATCGTTTGTGATGAGGCGGTCTCGGCGCTTGATGTCTCGGTGCAGGCGCAAATCGTGAACCTGTTGCAGGATCTGCAGCGCGAGATGGGGCTGACCTATCTCTTCATCGCCCATGACCTTTCGGTGGTGCGCCATATCTCGGACCGGGTGGCGGTGATGTATCTGGGCCGGGTGGTGGAGGTGGCCGAGAAGCGGGCAATTTATGACGCGCCGCTGCACCCCTACACCCAGGCGTTGATCGGCGCTGTTCCGGCCTCTCACCCGGCCAATCGCTCGCGCGGGCGCAGAGTGCGCATTGCCGGTGATATTCCGAGCGCGATCAACCCACCCTCGGGCTGCCGCTTTCACACCCGCTGCCCGCATGTGATGCCCCTCTGTCGTGAGCGGGCGCCAGAATTGCTGCCAGCCACTCCGGGCCACCAGGTGGCCTGCCATCTGATCCACCCCGCAAAAGGCTGAACCGCCATGCCAGACACCCCTCGCCCCTCACGCCTGGTCCCCGAAGTAGATCTGGCCCGCGATGGTCGGCAGACCGGCTTTATTCGGCTGTTCCATTCCACCCATGACAGCGCCTATGGTTTCCTGCCCATCCCTATCGTGGTGGTGAAGAATGGCGAGGGGCCGACGGCGCTCTTCACCTCGGGCAATCATGGCGACGAGTATGAGGGCCAAGTGGCGCTGACCAATCTGGCGCAATGGCTCACCCCGGACATGGTCCAGGGCCGGGTGATCATTCTGCCCATGGCGAATTATCCGGCGGCGCTGGCTGGGCGGCGGGTTTCGCCGATTGATGACCTCAACATGAACCGGATCTTCCCGGGTGACCCGGATGGCACGGTGACGCGGCAGATCGCGCATTTCATCGACAGCCAATTGATCCCGCTGGCTGATCTGGTGATTGACCTGCATTCGGGCGGGTCTTCGCTGAACTACGTGCCCTGTGCATTGGCCAAGCAATCGGCTGATCCGGCACTCTATGCCAAGCAATTGGCGGCGCTGCGGGCCTTTGGCGCCCCCTTCTGCTACATCCAGGGCGGCGCCCAGGGCCAGGGTGGCGATCAGACTTTGGGCAGTGGCGCGGACAGGCGCGGCAGCATCTCACTCGGCACCGAGTTGGGGGGCTGTGGCACGGTCAATCCGGCAGGGCTGAAGATTGCCGAGCGCGGCTTGCGCAATCTGCTGGTGCATCTGGGCATCATCGGGCAGACGCATTGGCAGGAACCGCCGGAGCCGACCCGCTTCCTCGATGTCCGTGGTCAGGATTACTACGTCTATGCGCCCGAGGGCGGGGTGTTCGAGCCCCTGGTGGCTTTGGGCGATATGGTGGTGGCGGGCCAGCCGGCCGCGCGCATCCACACCCCTGAGACGCCATGGCAGAAGCCGGTCGAAATCGCCTTTAAGGCGGCTGGCATGGTGATGTGTCAGCGCATTCCCGCCCGCACCAAGCGGGGCGATTGCCTGTTCCATCTGGCGAGTGATCTGGCGGTGGACTGAGCCACCGCCAAGCTTCAGAGCGCCGCCATAAGGGCAGCGGGCCGCGCGCGGCTGACGGCACCATCTCCGAATACCAGCATGCTGGCCTGCCGGTGCAGGACTTCCGGATCCCCGACAACGTCCTGCGCCTTACACGCCTCAAAGGCCGTGGCATCGAGACGGAGCACCCCGCGGTGTTTCCGGTGGTGCTGCCGGAGTTCCTGATGCGGGCTTACACCGATGAGGGCGAGTTGGTGTTCGAACCCTTCGGCGGCTCTGGCACCACCATTCTCGTCGCCCAGCGCACCGGCCGCCGCGTGCGCGCGATCGAGTTGGCACCAGCATATATCGATCTGGCAATCGCCCGCTGGCGCATGCTGCATCCCGATCTGCCGGTGACGCTGGCGGATAATGGCCGAGACTATGACGCCGTGACCGCGGCGCGGATGGTCGAGCCAGGTCGGCACGCGGTGCTGCTGCTGGATCAGGCCGGGTGGCATCTGTCAGCAGACCTCGAGGTACCCCACCGTCCTTCCGCTACCAGCGAAGTACCCGGAGCAGAACGTGATGGAAAACGTCTGGCAGTTTATGCGCGACAACTGGCTGTCCAACCGGGTGTTTGCCGACGACGACGACATTGTCGGGCACTGTTGCTTCTACTGGAACCGGCTGATCGAGATGCCTTGGCGCATCATGTCGATAGGCCTGCGAGACTGGGCGCACCGGTTTTGATCAGCGGGATTTGGTATTAGTCAAACAGCAGGTTCGGCGCACGCGGTAGGCCCAGGTGATCCCGCAACGTGGTGCCCGTGTAGTCGCGCCGGTACAGCCCGCGCTCCTGCAGAATGGGCACCACCTCATCGACGAATTCGTCGAAGGCCTGCGGAAAATAGGCGGGTAGAATGTTGAAGCCATCCGCGGCATCGCCCTCGAACCATTCCTGCAGCGTGTCGGCAATATGGGCGGGAGTGCCGCAGATGACCCAGTGTCCTCGTGCTGCACCGGTCAGGTTGCTCAGGTCACGCCAGGTCATCCGCTCCCTCCGCGCCTTGGAGAGCATGGCACGGGCGAAGCCGTGCGAGGTGTCCGGCAGCGGCAGGTCGGGCACCAGGTCATCGGGGTCGAAGCCAGAGACATCCATGCCCAACCGCCCGGAGAGCATGGTCAGCGCGCTGGTCGGCCCCAGGAAGGATTGCAGGGTGTTGAGCTTATCCCGCGCCTCGGCATCCGTACGGCCGATGATCGGCATCACGCCCGGTAGAAGTGCCACATCGGACGGCGTTCGGCCGAAGCGGTGCAGCCGGGATTTCAGCGCCTGGTAGGCGGCCTGTGCCTCGGCGAGATCCTGCACGACCGAGAACACCACCTCTGCCGTCCGGGCCGCCAATTCCAGGCCGGGTTCGGAGGATCCGGCCTGGATAATCACGGGCCGCCCTTGCGGGCAGCGCGCCGTGGTCATGGGCCCCTTCACCTGGAAGAAACGGCCGACATGATCGAGCGCGCGGACGCGGCTTTCATCCACATATCGCCCGGTCTCGCGGTTCGCGACCACGGCGCCGTCATCCCAACAATCCCACAAGCCGCGCACGACATCGACAAACTCATCGGCGACCTCGTAGCGCGCGTCATGGGCGGGGTGGATGCGGCCAAAATTGGAGCCCGCGGCGGGGCCGGAGCTGGTCACCGCATTCCACGCCGCGCGGCCCGAACTGAGATGATCGAGCGAGGCGAAGAGGCGCGCGACATTGTAGGGCTCGTTGTAGGTGGTGGATGCGGTGGCACCCAGGCCCAGATGCGTGGTGGTGGCGGCCAGCGCGGCCAGCATCGTGATGGGCTCGAAGCGCACCAGGAAGGAGGGGTGATCGCCCATCTTTGCCGCCAGCCCGTCGCCCAGAAAGAGCAGGTCGAACTTGCCGCGCTCGGCCGTCGCCGCAATGGTCTGGATGCCCTTGAGGCTGAGGAAACTGTCGGCGGCGCCGGGGTAGCGCCAACCGGCGTGGTGATTGCCGGTGCCGAGGACGAAAACGCCGAGATGCATCTGCCGGTGGGAATTGGACAAGCCGCGCTGACCTTCTTCTGAACGAGTGGCACGGCAGCATGGGCGCAATCGCGGTGTGCTGGAAGCCGTACTGCCCGCATCGGTGGCACCTCAGCCCATCGACGGGGCAGCCGGCGGCCGCGATTGATCATCCCTCGCGACAGGGGTGGTTGCGCTCGACGCCCTGCCGTTATCATATGATCCAACAATGCGAGGGCGACACCGTGAAGATGCATCTCCTGCGTTCGGCGTTTCTGGCTTTGGTCATGCTGGCGGCGCAGCCCGCCCAGGCTCAGGCCCCCCGCCCCTTGGTCTGGGGCGACACGCTGCCGGCCACGCTGGACCCGCATGCCATTTTTGACGTCCCGAGCCAGTTTGTGCTGCTGAATGTCTATGACGGTCTCTACCGCTACCAGGGGAATCCGCCGCGCCTGGAACCTTGGCTGGCGGAAAGCCACACCGTCTCGGCCGACGGGCTGACCTGGGATTTCACGCTGCGGGCCGGCGTAAAGTTCCATGGCGGCAGCGCGATGACAGCCGAGGATGTTGTCTATTCCTTCCGCCGCCTGTTGACGATGAACCGTGGGCCCTCGGCTGCCTTCACCCCGGTGCTTACGCCTGACCGGGTGACGGCCACCGGGCCGCTGACGGTGCGCTTTGTGCTCAGCTCGCCTTATTCGCCCTTCCTCACCGCCATGCCGCTGGTTGCCATCGTCAACCCCCGGGCCATCGCACCGAACGTGGTCAATAATGACTGGGGTGCGGCCTGGCTGGCGGTGAACAGTGCGGGGTCGGGCGCCTATTCGGTGCTGCCAGGCAATTACCAGCCGCGCGTCTCGCTCGACATCCAGCGCTTCCCGGATTTCTTCCGCGGCTGGGCCGGCAACCCGCGCCCGGTGGAAACCGTGCGCGCGCGCCCGGTCATGGAAACCTCCACCCGCGTCCTCGCCCTGCTGCGTGGCGAGATAGACGCCACCGACAGCTACCTGCCGACCGACCAGGTTGAGCGGGTGGAGCGCAACCCCCGTACTCGGGTTGCACGTGACGAGAGCATGCGCGTCTTCGTCATCCGCATGAACAACATGCGCTCGCCCTTCAACAACCGGGACGCGCGGCTCTGCCTGACGCATGCCTTCAACTATGAGGGCTTCAACAATGTGATCCTGCGCGGCTTCGTGGTGCGCAATGGCGGGCCGAACCCGAATAACCTCTGGGGCAACCCGCCCGACCTCGTGCCCTATGCCTTCGACCTGACACGGGCCCGGGCGCATTGTGACGCCGCGCGCGCCGCCGGTGTGGACCTGTCCCGCCCGCTGGAAATCCATGTCCAGAACGAGCTGGAGCAGACCGTCCAGGCTGCACAGATGTATCAGGCTGACCTGCGCCGCCTGGGGATCACGCTGCGCATCGTCCCCAATACCTGGCCCGGCATCACCAGCTCCACCACCCGCTCGGAGACGACGCCGGACATGTGGATCCACTGGGTCTCGACCTATTTCGTCGATCCGGAAAACTGGGTGGGCCAGATGTATGACAGCCAGTTCCATGGCACCTGGAAGGCCTCGTCGTGGTACTCCAACCCCGAGGTTGACCGCCTGCTGCGCGCCGCCCGCACCAGCCTGAACCGGGAGGAGCGCCAGCGCCTCTATGCCGATGCAACACGTCGCGTGGTGGCCGATGCGCCCGATATCTGGGTGTACAACACGGTCAACCTGCGCGGCCTGTCGCGCAGGATCGAAGGCTATACCTTCTCGCCCGTCGGGTCGGGCGGTGAGATCCGGCTGATGTCGCTGGCGGAGTGATGCTGGCCTACATCGCCCGCCGCATCGCCCTGGCGCTGCCGGCCCTGTTCGGGCTGGTGGTGCTAACCTTCATCCTTTCCAGGGTCATTCCCGGCGACCCGGCGGCGACGCTGGCGGGGGATGCGGCCACCCCGGCGCAAATCGCCGATATCCGTGCCCGCTACGGCCTGGATCGTCCGATCATGGAGCAGGCGTGGGTGCATATGCGTCAGGTGCTGTCGGGCGACCTGGGCAATTCCATCTTCTCCGGCCGACCTGTCTCGGAGGACATTGCTCGCCGCCTGCCGGCAACTCTGGAACTCACCTTCGTGGCGTTGCTGCTGGCGACCTGCCTGGGCATCCCGCTCGGGCTGCTGGCGGCGCTGAACCACAATGGGCCGATTGACCATCTGGTGCGGGTTTTGAGCGTGGGCGGGCTGGCCATGGCCTCCTTCTGGCTAGCCATCATGCTGCAGCTGCAATTCTCCATGGAGTGGGACCTGCTCCCCCTGCGCGGGCGAATGGATGTTCCGTTGGGCCTGCCGCCCCGCGTCACGGGCTTCCTGCTGATCGACAGCCTTCTGGCCGGCCGCGGCGACATGTTCGTCGATGCGGCGCGGCACCTCGTGCTGCCAGCGGTGACGCTGGCGCTGCCGGGGCTGGCCACCATCGCCCGCTTCACCCGCTCGGGTGTGCTGGAGGCGTTGCAGAAGGATTACGTGCTGTATGCCCGTGCCGCCGGCTACGGCCGGTTCCGCCTCGCCACCATCTATGTGCTGCGCAACGCCATCACAGTGACCGTCACTCAGATCGGCCTGCTGTTCGGCGCACTGATCTCGGGTGCCGTGGCCATTGAGGCGGTGTTCGACTGGCCCGGCTTGGGGACCTATGCGGTACAGGCCATCCTCTCGGCCGACTACAAGGCACTGCTGGCGGTCACACTCGTGGTCGGCGTGATCTATGCCGCGGTCAATGTGCTGGTGGATGTGGCGCAGGCGCTGATCGACCCGCGGGTGGCTCTGCAATGACCGCGCTGCGGCACCTGATGCGTGATCCGGTGGCAGCGTTTGGGCTCCTCATCGTGGTGTTCGCCGTCTTTGTGGCGACCTTCGCGCACTGGTTGGCGCCGTTTCCCGACGACGCCTTTGAAAGCAACATCATGCAGCGGCTGCGACCGCCCTCGGCCGAGTTCCTGTTCGGCACCGACAATCTGGGCCGCGACATCTTCTCCCGCGTCATCCTGGGCACGCGCAGCGCTTTGCTGGTTGCCCTGGCCGTGGTGCTGGCGGCCATGCTGATCGGCGTGCCTGTCGGCCTGATCGCGGGCTGGCGCGATGGCTGGCTGTCGGAGGGGCTGATGCGCTTCACCGACGTCTTCCTGGCGGTGCCGCAGCTGATCCTGGCGCTGGCTTTGGGGCAGCTTCTGGCGCCGGGCATCTTCACCGCCATGGTGGCCCTCGCCCTCACCTATTGGCCCTTTTTTGCCCGTACTGTCTTTGCCGAGACGCGGCGGCTGCGCGGCGCGCTGTTCGTGGATGCACTGGCGGGCATCGGCGCCCATCCCGCACGGATCCTGTTCCTGCATGTTCTACCCAATGCCGCGCCGGCGGTGCTGGTGCGGGCCACCATTGGCATGGGGTTCACCATCCTGACCGCCGCCATCCTCGGTTTCCTCGGCGTTGGCGCCACTCCGCCCACGCCCGATTGGGGGCTGGCGGTATCCGAGGCGCGGCAGCATCTGCCCGATGCGTGGTGGTTCGCCACCTTCCCGGGCCTTGCCATCCTGTTGCTGGTGCTGGGCTTCAACCTGCTTGGCGATGGTCTGCGCGATGCTGCGGACCCACGTCTCAGGCGGAGCCGGCATTGACCGCCCTGCTCGATATCGAGGGGCTGCGGGTGGATATGCGCGGGGGCGCACAAATCCTCGATGGTGTGTCCATCACGGTTGCACCTGGTCAGATCATGGGCGTGGTGGGGGAAAGCGGCTGCGGCAAATCCACCCTGCTGCGGGCGATGCTGGGGATATTGCCGCGCGGCGCCACCGCGCGGGGGCGGGTGATGTTCGAGGGCCGCGACATCTTGCCTGACCAGGCGGCGCAGGCGCGCGGCCGCATCGGCTTCGTGCCGCAGGACCCCTATCTTTCGCTCAACCCCACCTTCCGCGCCGGCGACCAGATTTTTGAGATCATGCGCCGCCACGCGACGGGCACGCGCGCCGACCATCGTGCCAAGCTGCTGGACCTGCTCCGCGCCGTACAATTGCCGGACCCTGAGGCGGCGCTACGAAAATACCCGCATGAATTCTCGGGCGGCCAGCGCCAGCGATTGCTCATTGCCGCCGCCCTGAGCTGTGAGCCCAGCCTGGTCGTCGCCGATGAGCCGACAACCGCGCTGGATGTGACGACGCAGCGCGAAATCCTTGGCCTGCTGCGGGAAATCGCACGGGCGCGGGGGCTGTCCATGCTGTTCGTCACGCATGATTTCGGCGTCCTGGCCAGCCTTTGCGATGCGGTGACCGTGCTCTACGCCGGCCGGGTGGCAGAGGCCGGGCCGACGCGTGCCGTTCTGGACGCCCCCACCCACCCCTACACACGCCTGCTGCTAGCCTGCCACCCCGACCGGGCGGTGGAGCTGGCGGGCATTCCCGGCACCGTGCCGCCGGCCACAGCGCAGCCCTCGGGCTGCCGCTTTCATCCCCGTTGCCCGCAGGCGCAAGCACATTGCGCCGACGCCGTGCCGCCCTTGCTGGCCATCACCGAGGGCCGCAGCCTGGCCTGTGCACATCCGGAGCCTGCCCTTGTCTGAGCTTCTGGCGGCGCGTGGGCTCATGACCGATCTCGGCCGGCCCGCCCGACTGTTCCGCGCGGCGCAGCCGCTGCGCGCGGTGGATGGGGTCAATCTCTCGATCCGGGCCGGCGAGGCCTATGGCGTGGTGGGGGAGAGCGGCTGCGGCAAGACCACCCTGGCGCGCACCCTGCTCGGGCTGCAGCGCGAAGCCGCGGGCGAAATTCTGCTTGATGGCGCGCGGGTGTCCGGCCTCGCCCCGCCCGCCGCCCGCGCGGCGCGGCGCGACATCCAGTATGTCCATCAGGACCCCGGTGCGGCGCTGGACCCCTGGTGGCGGGTGGGCGCAACCCTGGCAGAAGGGATGGCCATCCACGGCGTGGCGCCGGCGGAACGCACGAGCCGCATCGCCGCGATGCTCGACGCCGTGGGCCTCAGTCCCGCCATGGCCGATCGCTACCCCCATGAGCTATCCGGCGGTCAGCAACGCCGCATCGGCCTTGCGCGTATTCTGCTTCTGCGCCCCCGGCTGGTGGTTCTGGACGAGCCCACGGCGGGGCTGGATCTCTCCGTCCAGGCCTCGGTGCTACAGCTGCTGGATGACCTGCGCGGGCGGTTCGGGCTGACCTACCTGTTCATCTCGCATGACCTGACGGTGGTGCGCCGGGTGTGTGATCGTGTAGGCGTGATGTATCTCGGCCGCATCGTCGAGGAAGCGCCAGCCGATGCACTGTTCTCCAATCCCCGCCACCCCTACACCCGCGCCTTGCTGGCCGCCGCCCCGCATCTGGACGGGCGCGCCGCCGGCCCCTCGCTGCCGGGCGAGCCGCCTTCGCTGAAGCGCGTCCCCGACGGCTGCCGCTTCCATCCCCGCTGTGCCCTGGCCAGCGCGGAATGCGCCCGCACCGACCCGGCACCTGAGGCCGTGGAGACCGGTCACAGCGTTGCCTGCCACCACTGGGAAGCCGCCGCATGAGCTGTGACGCCGTCACGCTGGAAATCATCCGCGGCGCCGCCCGCGCCGCGCAGGCCGAGATGGAGGCGTTGCTGGAACGCACCGCCATGTCAGCGTTCATCCGTGAGAAGAAGGACTTTTATACCGCCCTGTTCGACGCGGATGGTGCGATGGCGGTGGGCAGCGATTTACCGATCTTCGGCGATATCGTGGGCCCGGTGGCCGCGAAATTCCCGCTCGAATCCATGCTCCCCGGCGATCTCTACTGGTACAATGACTGCTATGGCAGTCGCGGTGCCGTCTCTCATTCCAACGACCAGGTGTTCCTGGCCCCCGCCTTCGTAGACGGCCAGCGCATCGGCTTCGTCATGGGCTGGGCGCATTTTTCCGATATTGGCGGGCTGCGGCCCGGCTCGCTCAGCCCCGATGCCACGGATCATTTTCAGGAGGGCATCATCATCCCCCCCGTGCGGCTTATGCGCGGCGGCGAGACGAATGAGGCGCTGCTGGAAGTCTTCTGGCGCAACGGCCGCTACCCCATGCAATCGCAGGGCGACACCCGCGCATTGATGGCCGCCGTCCGCCTGGGCGAGAAGCGGCTGGAGGAAATCGCCCAGCGCTTCGGCCCCGATGTGCTGGCCGATGCGCTGGCGCAGCTGCTCTCCCGTACCGAGACCGTGGTGCGCGACAAGCTGCGCGCGACGTTTCCGGTGGGTGTTACCCGCTTCACCGACGCGATCGATTCAGACGGTCAGGGGAACGGCCCCTTCCGGCTGCGTCTGGCTCTGATCCGCACGGAGGATGACCGCTTCATCCTCGACACCACCGAAACGGACGACCAGGCGGCGGGACCGGTCAACCTGCTGATGCACCCCGACGTGCCGGGCATGGCGCTGGGGCTCTATTTCCTCCAGGGTGAGCAAGGCCAGGTGCTGAATGCCGGCGGCCCGCGCGCGTTGGATGAGGTGCGGCTGCGCCCCGGTTCGCTGCTGGCGCCGCGGGCGCCGGCGCCCCTCGGCCTGCGCGGCATCACCATGATGCGGCTGCTGGCGGCCTTCCATGGCCTGGTCGCCACCGCCCGCGCCGGAGAAGCGCCCGCCGCCCATTCCGCCTACGTCGTGCTAACATTGCGCGGCGAGGGCTTTCTGATGAGCGATGGCGTAGGGGTGGGCTATGGCGCGCGGCCCTTCGCCGATGGCACCGACGCCGTCTATTTCGTCGCCCAGGAAAACTACCCGGTGGAGTTCATGGAACTCTCCTACCCGATCCGGCTGCTGCGTTACGCGCTTCACCGCGACTCCGGCGGGCCCGGGCGCTATCGCGGCGGCTGCGGGGTGGAGCGGGACTACGAGATCGTCGCCGAGAGCGCCACGCTCGCCGTGCGGGTCGACACCGTGCTGAACCCGCCCTGGGGCGTGGCGGGCGGCATGAACGGCGGCGTGGGCAGTGCCGTGGTCAATCCAGGCCGGCCAGATGAGCGGCGTTTGCCCTCACTCTCGGACGGCACGCGGCTGAAGCGGGGCGACATCGTGCGGCTGTTCACCGGCGGCGGCGGTGGTTGGGGCCACCCGCATGATCGCCCGGTAGAGGCCGTGCTGGCCGATATCCGCGGCGGCTTCGTCAGTGCCGAGGCGGCGGCGCGCGATTACGGCGTTCTGCGCGATGGCACTCGCAACGGCCCTCGCCCAGCCACCAAAGCCTTCCACCGTGGGGAATACGCCGATGTCCTCGGCTGAGCGCCCGCTTCTCGTTGCTGTGGATATCGGCGGCACGTTTTCTGATGTCACCTTGCAGGATGTCGCCACCGGCGAGTCCTGGACGACCAAGACCCCCTCGACCCCGCATGACCCTTCCGAGGGGTTTCTGACCGGCGTGCTGATGGCGCTGGCCGAGGCCGGGCGGGACCCCGCCCAGGTCGGCCGGGTGCTGCATGGCACCACGGTAGCGACCAACATGATTCTGGAAGGCCGCACCGCCCGCACGGCGCTGATCACCACCCAGGGCTTCCGCCATGTGCTGGAAATCGGCCGCGCCGACCTGCCCCGGCGAGACAATCTCTGGGCCTGGGTGAAGCCGCGCCGCCCCGTGCCGCCTGAGCATGTATTTGAAGTCGCCGGACGTATCGGCGCCGATGGCCAGGAAATCACACCGCTCGACGAAGCGGCCCTGCCGGGCGTGGCCGAGGCCATTCGTGCGATGGCGGCGGAGGCCTTGGCCATCTGCTTCCTGCACAGCTTTTCCAACGCCGCGCATGAAGCGCGCGCCGCCACCCTCCTGCGCGGGCTTCTGCCCGGCCTGGCCATCACCGCCTCGCACGAGGTCCTGCCGGTGGTGCGCGAATATGAGCGTTCGATGGCGACCGTTCTGAACGCTGCCGTGATGCCCGCCGTCTCGACCTACATCGCGCGGCTGGAGGCGCGGCTGGCCGAGGCCGGGGTCTCAGCCCCCCTGCTGCTGATGAAATCCAATGGCGGCGTCGCCGGTGCCGCCGCCATCCGCCGCGCGCCGGCGCAGACCGCACTCTCCGGCCCCGCCGCCGGCGTGGTAGGCGCGCGGGCGGACGGCGCGGCGGCGGGTTTCGACAACCTCATCACCGTGGATATCGGCGGCACCTCAGCTGATATCTGCGTGATCACGGGGGGGCGGATAGGCCTGACGCAATCCGGTCGGGTCGGCCCCTGGCCACTGCCACTGCCAATGTTGGACATGGTGACGATCGGTGCCGGCGGTGGCTCCATCGCCCGGGTTTCGCCCGGTGGCGCCTTGACGGTGGGCCCTAAAAGCGCGGGCGCCGCGCCCGGCCCCGCCTGTTATGGGAAGGGTAGCGAGGAGCCGACCGTCACCGACGCGCATCTCTACCTCGGCCATCTGCCGGCCAGCCTGCTGGGCGGGCGCATGGCGCTGGATGCGGCGCGGGCAGAGGCGGCGCTGGCACGCATCGCCGGCCCGCTCGGCCTGTCCGTGGAGGCGGCGGCGCGCGGCGTCCTAGCCATTGCCGACAACAACATGGTCGGCGCCATCCGCGTGGTCTCCGTAGAGCGCGGGCATGATCCGCGCGATTTTGCCCTGGTACCCTTCGGCGGGGCCGGGCCGCTGCATGGCGCAGCGCTGGCCACGCTTCTGGGCATCCGCACCGTGCTGGTGCCGCGCGCGCCCGGCGTGCTGTGCGCCCAGGGGCTGGTGGCGGCGGATCTGCGGGCCGAGTTTTCGCGCAGCGTGACCATGCCCTTGGCCGCAGCCGCCGCGGCCAAGCTGGAAGCCGGCTTTGCAGCGCTGGAGGCTGACGCCGCGACTTGGTTCGCCGATGAAGCCGTGCCCCCGGCCGACCGGAATAGTGCCCTCAGCGTGCTGATGCGCTATGCGGAGCAGGGCTTCGAACTGCCCATCCCCTGGTCCGGCCTGAGCGGGCTGGGCGAGGCCTTCGCGGAGGCCCATCTTGCGCTCTACGGCTTCGATTTGCCCGGCATCGGCATCGAGATCGTCACCCTGCGGATCACCGCCACCGGTCGACTGCATGGCGCGGCCGCGGCCCGCCCGGCGCCGGGCACTGCCCGGCCCATCGGCGACCAGCGCATACGGCTGCCGGAGGGCCAGGCCCGGGCCGCCATCTATGACCGTTCAGGCATGGGGGCAGGCGCTTGCATTTCCGGCCCCGCCATCATTACGCAATTGGACGCCACCACCCTGGTGCCGCCGGGCTGGACGGCCGAGGTCGAACCCTCCGGCGCCATCATCATGAGGGGATAAAGCCGGGAACCCTGCTGCCCGTTCTGGTTCACCCCGCCCAATCCGCCGCTCAACCCTCGCGCCGTCGTGGCCGCGGCCACCGTGAAGGAAGTCGCGCCCGCCGCCACCGTCGAGGTGATCAATTTGGCAGAAGGCGTCACCAACGTAGTCGCGGTGTTGCGTCGCCGGCCCGAAGTGCGCGACCGTCGCGCAGAACGCCTGGGCGACGGGCTGGGCGCAGCACACGATAGGCGGATTCGCTGCGGGCCTGAATAAGAGGGGCCACGAGGTAGAGGTACTGGTGTGGAGCGGCACCGTAGCGGGACGCCGGCCGCAACTTCTTCTAACCTATTGAGAAGGATTAGAAATATGGCGTTCAAATCGGGTCCTGATCGGCACCTCACCCCAAATAAAATTCCGCATCCGCAAGAGCTTATGCAGAATTCGTAGGGGGTCCCACTTCGGTGCTTATTCACACGCTGCGCAGCAGGCGCTCCAGCATGTCATCCGCCGCGCCCGGCTGCGTGGGGCAAATCACGCGGATCGGCCGGCCCAGCGGCCAAGCCGCTTGCGCGCGCCCGATGCCCGGCGCGCCGAGAACCGTTGCGCCCGCACCGATCACCAGCATGCGCCTGCTCCGTATGGCGGCCCTCGTCACTCGGGCTGGTAGTTGACGCTGTGCAGCAGCTCGGTGGCGCGGGTGATCTCGGAGGCGATAAAGCGCCGCGTGTCCACAATGCTCTCCATCACCGGTTCCAGGATCTGGCTTCTCAGCCGCTCGAGGATGGCCGGCTCGCGCATCGTCTCCTGCATCAGGTCGTTTACTCGCTGGTTGATCTCAGCCGGCGTGCCCTTCGGGGCTCAGACGCCGTACCAGGATTGGAACTCGAAGCCGGGCAGGCCGGCCTCCGTCATGGTCGGCACGTTCGGCGCCAGGCTCGAGCGCGCTGCCGTCGCGATGCCAAGCGCGCGGACCCGACCATCGGCGGCAGCCGGCAGCAGGGCGAAACTCGGGTCAATGAGCAATTGGGCGTTGCCCGCGATCAGGTCGGTCAGCGCGGGTTGCGTACCGCGATATGTCACCAGATTGATCTGAACGCCACTGCGGCGCATGAAATCGACGGTCGCGAGGTGCCCGGCCGAGCCGAGCGAGGAGAGCGCGAAGTTCCACTCCTGCGGCCGTTCCCTGGCGGCCGCGAGCACCTCGGCCAGTGTGCGCTGGGGGCGCTGGGCGCTCATCACCATGACCAGCGGCGCGGCTGCCGTGCGGGCCATCACTTCGAGGTCGCGCTGCGGATCGAAGGTCGCCCCGCGCAGCACCAGCGGCATGACCGCCGTGTTGAAGGCAGAGGCAAGCAGGGTGTAGCCATCCGGCGCCGCCTGGAGAACGGCATTGGTCCCAATCAGGCCGGCGCCGCCGGTGCGGTTTTCGACCACGGCGGTAACGCCGAGCTTTTCCTGCAGGCGTGCCGCCGTCAACCGCGCCAGCGCGTCATTCGCAGCCCCTGGTGGCCAGGGGCAGATCACGCGGATCGGCCGTGCATGCGGCCAGGCTTCCTGGGCCTGGATGGCAGGCGCGGCCAAGGCCGCAACGCCGCCGGCGGCAGTGGCGAGAAGATGACGACAGTTCATGGTAATTTCCCTCCGAAGGGCTGCGCAACATTGCAGGCGCCCGTGTTGAAACGATTATTCGACGAGCAGCGCGCCGCGCTCAGCCTCGCTCAGCGGCAGGAGCGGCGGACGCAGGCGATGCCAGCCTTCCTCCCCGGTGCGGTCCGCGAGCAACGCCTTCAGCGACGCCATCTGCGCGAAGCGCGACGCACGATTGCGCATGGCGACAATGCGCGCCTGCGCGGCCTCCACCTCCGCCGCCCGGTTGAGGTCAGAGAAGTGGCGGAACACGAAGGCAAGATCGGCAGCGACCAGGTTAGAGGTCGCGGTGATGCAGCCCGCGCCCCCCTTGCGCAGCAACGGCAGCATCAGCGGGTCGGCGCCCGCCAGCACGGCGAGGCCGGGACAGGCTTCGACCAGCGCCTCCATATGCGCGAGGTCGCCGGCGGAATCCTTGATCCCGCTGAAAGTGCCGGGATAGGCGGCGCGCAGCCGCGCGATCACCGGGAAGGGGATCGGCACTGCCGACATCTGCGGGATGTGATACAGCACGATGCGCAGCCGCGGATCTGCTAGGCGCTGCACCACCTCGGCATAGGCGGCGAACAGCCCGTCCTCGGTGACGCCCTTGTAGTAAAAGGGCGGCAGCATCACGACCGTGGTCACACCAAGAGACAGCGCGTGCCGGGTCAGCGCCACCGTCTCGCTGAGCGCGGCGACGCCGGTGCCGGGCAGCAGTCGGTCGGGTGCGATACCGGCGGCGACTACCGCCTCCAGCAGAGCTCGGCGTTCGTCGTTGGCAAAGGAGTTCGCCTCGCCCGTGGTGCCGAGCATCGCGATCCCGTCGCAGCCCTCGGCCAGCAGGCGCTGGCAATGGGTGACGAACAGTGTGGCGTCCGGCGTGCCCTCTGTGGTCACCGGGGTCAGCGCAGCGGAGTAAACGCCGCGCGGATGCTGTTCCGTCATGCGCCGTATCCTAACGCCCAGTCGGGTGCGACGCGCACGTATTTTATAGCCTGGCGCCAATAGGTGTAGGCGATGTGTAGTGCGCCATCGGGCGTCTGGCAGAGCGACGGATAGGAGAATTCCCGATTGAGTTGGTCCTTCGAATTGTTCGTCAGGCAGTAGCCATCGCCGGTCTCAAGGTCGCGCCGAACCGGCCACGTGCGGCCCTGGTCGGTGGACAGCGCCAGCGTCATCGGTGCGCGCGGCGCGCCCCAGAAGGCGCTGCGGCCCGCGGGCGGGGCGGCGGGGGCGAGGTCATCGCCGCCGATGTCGTCATAGAGCGACAGGCGCCGGCCAGTAGCATCCGCCTCGCTCGAATGGTTGTAGACTATGGCGAGCCGACCATCGGCAAGGCGCGTCACCATCACGGACGAGTTGTTGTTGGGCAGTTCGGTGGGTTCCGGCGCGGACCAACTTCGGCCACCATCCGAAGACTGGCTGCGATAGATCCGATCCGCCCAGCGGCTGCGATAGAACGCCGCCAGAGTGCCGTCGCGCAAATCGACGATGCTCATATGCACGCAGCCCGTGCTGCCGGGTACGGCAATTTCCGTCCAGGTGGCGCCGGCATCGGCGGAGATCATCACCGAGCTGGTGTCGAGATCACCGATCCAGGCGCCTACTGGCGGCTTGGTGCAGCGCCAGATCGGCAGCAGCCAATCGCCATTGTCGAGCACCACGATGGGGCTACGGATAAAGGTGCCGAAACCGGGCTGCTCGCCGAACAGCGTCTCGATCGCCCCCCAGCTGCGGCCGCCATCGGCCGAGATACGGCGACGGATGATGGCGGTGTCCTGATTGCCGGAGACCTGCGCCGTCCACAGCAGCCACAACCGGCCATCGGGCGCGTTGAACAGCAGCGGGTTCTGCTCGGATCGCGTCGGATCGTCCGACAGCCGCACCGCCGGCGACCATCGATCCGCGCCGGCTTCCATGCGTGAAAAGTGTACCGAGATGTCTGGCACGCCCTCCTGCGTGCCGCCGAACCACACGCAGCCCACATCGCCACCGGGAAGTGGCAGCAGGAAGGCCGCGTGGTTCTGCACGCAGGGTGTGGGTATGAAGGCCTCCATGCGCGCCGGGTCGCCCGGTGCGGGGGCGAGGATTTCGGGGCGGTCGATCACGCCGGCGTCGGGCATGGGTATCTCCTCACAGGGCCGCGCGATAGATCGCGAGAATTTGCTTGTAACTCATCTCGCGCGGGTTGTTGTCGAGCAGGCGGCGGATGGCAGCTACGTCAACGTCATCCGTCCAGCGCAGGGGCACCGGGTCACACAGCCCGGTCAATTCGGCGGCGGAGGCCAGCACGCTGGTCAGGTCGTCGGCGATCAGGCGCAGCACTGGCCGGGTCATCGCATCGTCCCGCCAGCCCCGATGGTACCGAGCGACAAACGCAGCGCGGTGCCCAGGTCCTGAGCTAGGGCGCAGGCG